>JAQTTS010000121.1 GCA_028710655.1 Dehalococcoidales bacterium | reverse complement strand
CAAAGGTATCGGACTCGAAGACGCCCCTTTTAAGCATATCCTGGTACTGGCGGGATTCGATGAACTGACGGCCCACTGATCTTCTGGCCGTGGTGGTGCCGGGGACAGGCCGGATCGGCTCGTGGCCCTTCAGCTCGTCCTGGAGACCATGCAACTCGATATAGCGGGTCTCCTGGCTCTTGTTTTCACGGATGTCGGCAAGGATTTTGTCGTATTCGCCCGATTCCTCGGGGGTGAGGTTGCGTTTCTCGCCCTCAGCCTTGCTTATTATGGCTTCGGCCTTGCCCACCAGGGCGGTGCGCTGTTTGCGCAGTTCGATGATTTTTTCCATATTTCCTCCGTTAGATTGATGCTATTTCCAGTTGGCGCCTCTTCAGGTCCAGTCGGTTAGGAGTATCTCCCAAGGCCTCCTCGTGAGTCCCCGGTTTATCCTCTGCACCGCCAGGCTTCTGGACGGCGGTTAAACTGCTGGTTAAGATCTCAATGGCCTTGTCTTCTCCAATTTTTTCGATCAACGACCGAATCTTTACATTGGTCTGGGGATAGGCCGGGTAAGTGACGATCGAGACGTCAAAGAGCTCCACCTCTATAAGCGTGCGCACCTTCTTGTCGTCGTCCCATTCATCCCTCACTGCCCTGAAAGCAAATGACATCTGTGAGATATCCCCGCGCTTGACGCTCGCTATGAGGTCATTGGCCCACTGCGTCTCAGGCGGGTCGATGGTTATGGCCAACCCCTTAGAATCCTCTATCAGCGATAGGGTGCCTGACTTGGTACGGCCCAGGACGTAGTTGGGGTCGTGGTTGAAGAGCGCCCTCACATCGGCGTTGGTGATAGTGTTGGCAAAGGCGCCGGGAGCGATCTTCTCCTTAAATCCACCAAGGTCCTCGCTGAGCTTGTTGAATACGGCGGCATGCCCAATTATTTGCCGGCCTTCCCCAGCCACCCTCACCTCGGATAAGCTGAACGATCTGTGCTCAATATTGATTTCCATTGTGACCTCCTAAAAGAAAAGCCCACTGCAAAGTGGACTTTCTAGATTGTATTTTTCTATGACTGGTTAACCGGGGATTATCTGGCACTGGCAGCCTTCATGGATCGGCGGGTGACCAACGGATTGTAGCTTCGCGCTTGATTCCGAAAAATTACTTTCAATTGCTATTACCTGCCCGTCCATCTCCTCACACACCGGGCAGCGTTTGTCACCCGTGTTGGCCCAAGCGAGCCGGGTAATTCCTGCTTCAATGAACACGGCCTTGGCAATGGCATTGCTGCAGTATATGGTTTCATGCAGGGCGATCTGGCCGGGATGACGCTCACCCCACTCCTCCAACCTTTGGCTGACTGCGACAACCGTATCAATATCGTCATCAAGTGCCACGGTGACTATCTGTTTTAACTGGCCCTTTGATGACTCTGTATAGTGCCTGGCGAAAAGCTCAGCATATTTATCAGCAAAACCTTTGTCTGTCAGCTCATTCACCCCATTTACCTCAGCCGCTGCCAGCGGAGCTATGACTGCGATCATTTCCTGGACTACCGGTTTGATTTTCTGTATCACAAAATTGCCATACTCACGATAAAAGCTTTCCAGCCACTGGTCCCAGCCACTGACAAACCCTTGTGTCAAATGCTCTTTGGCAGCTTTAAGCACATGGCTTTTTTCCCGCTTGACTATCTCAATAGTTGCCGCCTCGAACAGTTTCCTGTATGCCTGCGCCGTCTTTTGCCTTAACAGTGCCCCCTGCTTATTGGCTGCCCGTTCAGGGATATGCCTGACTTCCACCACTGGCGTTATTTGAACCTGCTCATCTGCAGGTTGTACTGCCGGTTGCACATCCCTCTGAGCACCTAAGGCCACCATGTTCAACGGTATATAGTATGCATCTCCCTCATCCAGCGGATTGAGGTTTTCCTTTTCACGTATATCGTTGGGCGACATGGCGCCCATGTAGAACATCTCCCTGTAATATGCCGCCCGGGAGGCTGAATCACCTCGCAAAAGCCCATCTACCAGGAACTCGACGAAATATTCCGAACGCTCAGCCACTCCCAGTAATTTCAGGCTGGCTGCCTGCTCCCAACGCACCAGCCAGGGACGTATGGTATATACAACAAATTCCAGTGACTGCTGTTCTATGTTGGAGAAGGTGGCCCGATCAAGGTCCCCGATCATGTGGGGCGGCACGTTGAAGAAGCGGGCTATCTCGTTGATCTGGAATTTGCGGGTCTCCAGGAACTGGGCGTCATTGGGAGGTATGCCCACCTTGCTGAATTTCATGCCCTCCTCCAGGATGGCAATGCGGTGCTGATTGCTTAGCCCGCTGTGCATTTCATTCCACGATTTTCTTAACCTCTCCTGGGCCTCAACCGACAGCTTGTTGGGGTGCTCCAAAACACCACCCGGCGCCGCGCCGTTGCCGAAAAAACGTGCCCCGAATTCCTCGGTGGCTAGAGATAAGCCGATGGCTTCACGGGCCATCTGGATTGGGGAATAACCGACAATGCCGTCAAATCCGAAGCCAGGGATATGCCAGACCTGCCAGGCAGCCAGTTTGGCTGTTGTACCATCAGGCAGCAAGTAACTGTAGATCAGCTTGCCGGTCTCCTTATCCCTGCCGACTTGCATTTTATTGGGCAACAAGGGCCACAGCGCTTTCGGGTAACCATCTGCGATACTATTGCCGTAGTCTATCTCAGCAAAACAGTTGCCCCAGGTCAGCAGGTGGCCTTGCATGACCTCGCGGAAGGTATATGAGGTCATCTCGGGGTTAGGTGCATCATGCAGGAGCATATAAAGCGGGTGGCGCACAGCCCGCTCCTTTCCCCTGGGATTAAGCCTGCGATAAACTATCAAAGGTAGGGAGGCAACCGTCTCGGACAGCAGTTTAACGCAGGCCCACACGGCCGTTGCCCTCAAAGCGGTGCTCTCTGAAATATGTATGCCAGTGGCGCTGCCGTATGATATCAGCGGTTTCCAGGGATCCAAGCGGGTTAAATTAAAACGTTTTTCAATCCACGTTAATAACGGGTTCTTCATTCAAAGCCCCTAAATGGTAACTATGCCCTGATCTTCATAAATGGAAGTGCTGACCAGCTTGCTATGCCTGCTGGCGCGATCGATGGCCATAATAAGGCTAACGCAGCCGTCTATCTTCTGGGTCGACTTCTCCTTGTCCGGTTTGATGTTGCCGGCGGGATCCGTCCTCACGACCAGATTGTCACAGTTCCATCTCAGCACAGGATGCCCGCCGTGCCTGATCTTCTTGCTCAAGACCAGGTTCATCAATTCCTTGGTGGGCGGGCTCATTGAAGCGAAACCTTGTCCGAAGGGCACCATGAGGAAGCCGTCATCAGTTAAGTCCTGGCTGAGCTTGGTCGCTCCCCACCGATCGAAGGCGACTTCGGCTATATCATATTTCTCTCTCAGTTCCCTGAGTGTATGCTGAATATACTGGTAATCGATTACGTTGCCCGGCGTTAGTGTGATCAATCCCTCTTTCGCCCAGGCTCGATAAGGGACTCTATCCCTTTTCTCTCGTTCCACAGCGCTGTCGCCTGGAATCCAGAAGTGCATCAGCACATCAAGATAGCCGTCATCACCAATGAAAACCAGTGCCAGGGCTGTCAGGTCGGTGGTGGCGGACAGGTCCAGCCCGGCGTAACAGGTGCGGCCATTGAGTTTCTCAATATCGACAGCGCCGCTGCAGGCATCCCAGGCGTCCATGGGCAGCCACCTTTCCACGGAGTTCACCCACTGATTCAAATACAGCCTTCGGAAGGCCATCTCCAGGGCCGGCGTCTCCTGAGCCTTGTTGCAGAGGGTGCGCATCTCGTCGATGCTGCGGAAGGTGCCCAGCGCCGGATTGCATGACGCCCAGACTCTCTCATCCTTCCAGTCCCTGTCCTCAGCGGCGGAAAAAATGACCGGAAGAAAGGTGGGATCCTCGATGATGCCGTTCTGCACCTTCAGGGCGTAATTGTGCTGTTCCCAGCAGATCGAATTTCTATCGTAACCGGCTGTGGTGATCACCAGTGTTAAGGGCTGTCGGCGTGAGCCGGTCGATGTCGTCAATGTATCCCACAGGTCACGGTCGGGCGCTGCATGCAGCTCGTCATAGATGATGCCATGGGCGTTGATGCCCCATTTGGTGTAGGCCTCAGCCGATATGGCACAGTAGAAAGAATTAAATCTTCGGTAAACGATACGCTTCTGGCTATCGACGATCTTGGAGATGTTAAAGAGGTTAGGTTCCTGCCGCACCATGGCCGCCGCTTCATTGAAAACCAGTGCTGCCTGCGGCCTGTCGTTGGCTGCACTGTAGATTTCGCAGCCTGCTTCGCTGTCCGCATAAAGCAGATAGAGAGCGATGGCAGAGGCGACTGCGGTTTTACCGTTCTTGCGGGGAAGTTCTACATAGCAGGTTCGATATTGCCGTGTACCATCAGGATTGACGGTGCCGAACAGCGGACGGATGATTCTATCCCGCTGCCAGTCCTGCAGGATAAAGTTCTGCCCGGCCCACTGACCCTTGGTGTGCCTTAGCCGCTGGATGAATTCGACGGCCCTTTTGGCACGTGCTTCACTGAAATTCCTTTTCATTATGCGTTCGTAGTTTCTTTGCAGAAGTCGAGCAGCCTATTCCAGCCGTCGTCCTCACCTGGCCTGGCGACGCTGATACGTCCACGGCTGGCGGGCGTCATGCCGAACTCGACTAGGAACTTGTGGCACTGCTCCATGGCCCTGTTGGCCACCCACAGCATCGGTGAGATGATCACGTTGCCGCTCTGCGTCTTGTACAGCTCGCCCTTCTCATTGAGCACAGCCTCGGCCTTCTTCCACCTGGAATAGGCCTGACAGTAGAAGGCCAGCTCGGTGCGGTCGATCTTGGTCAGTAGTCCCATCTCCTCAAGCTGAGGCACGATGCGCTTCCACTCGGCCTTGGCCGCCTGGCTGAGATGGTCCGGACACGTGGGACGACCTGGGTGTGGCTTTGGCTCACGCCTGTTTATTCTGTTTTTATTCTTCTCGCCCTCAAGTATCTTTATGTTAGTGGGGCGAGGCTTACGTCCTTTCAATATATCCTTCCAATTTGCTGAGCAAAGCTATTGACTTCCTCTGCACACTGAGTGATGAATGTGAGTAACTTAAAAGTAGGAGGTATCAAATGGCAATTAGCAATCGCGAGATCAAACCCGGGATGGTGCTGACTGGCAAGCACCACAAGGTCGAGTACACCTGCGAAGTGGTCGAGAACGATGGCAAGCTGGTCTACCGCGTCATGGGAGAGGATTACAAGAGCATCTCCGCCGCCGGCAGCTCGGTAACAGGACATCCCTGCAACGGCTGGGTGTTCTGGAGCGAGGAGACGGGTAAGACCGGCTCGGTCTCGCAGCCGGTGAAAACGGAGATTACGGAAACCGACAGCAAAGCAGGCGAGGACGTGCAGACGGACAAAAAAAGCGTCTGCCGCAGGAATCCCAATCAGAAAGGTGTGCCGCAGGGTCAGGTTCGCTGGCACTGCTACGCCTGCCGCAAGAGTTTCTTGCTGCCTTCAACTCAGGTGCCCGATGGATGCCCCGGGCATCCGATCAGCTGACTCTAAACCGAACAGGGCAGGCTCCCGCTCTGGGAAGCCTGCTCTGCTTTTCGTTAGGCCACCGGCTGGGTATTTTGGAGTGATAAAAGCATCCAAAAATATCTTGAAAATTATGGCTTAAACCACTTGGCTTTCACTGCTTTGTACGCTAATCTATGAGTATAGGAAACGGAAATGAAACGGATTGAAACGACATACAAATTTAGCGAACTGGCAAATGCTCTTAGATTCACTGAACGCTGCATCAAAATAATGATGATTATTCTGGGTGACGATGAGAAGTTCTGGGTTGTAACGCCCGCTCACGCCACTCGCTTGATGAAACAAGGGTACGAGTTAGCTTAAAGCTCGATCTTTGAAGCCTTCTTACCAGTGAAGTTCTGCCAGCGATTGATAATCACATCGCAATAGTTGGGGTCCAGTTCCATGCCGCAGAACTTGCGCCCCATCTTCTCACAGGCTATGAGCGTCGACCCCGAGCCGGTAAATAAGTCCAGGACAAGCTCGTTAAGCTGACTGCTGTTCTTGAGGGCCCGCTCCGCCAGCCCAACAGGCTTCTCGGTGCTGTGCACCATCTTGGTGTTGTGTACCTTGTCGACCTGCCACAGATCTGTCTCCGAATGGCCGCCGAACCAGCGGTGCGCCTTACCCTCCTTCCAACCGTAGAGTATCATCTCGTGCTGCCGGTTGAAATCGGTGTTGAACCTGCCCAGCACAAACTGGTTCTTGGCCCAGATAATCAACTGCCTGAATTCGAGTTTACTCTGATTCAGGTTTCTCTCGAACTCTCCGAAGGAGTTCCATCCGGAGCACATAT
>JAQTTS010000120.1 GCA_028710655.1 Dehalococcoidales bacterium | reverse complement strand
GGATCAAACCATCAGCAATCTCCGCCGCCTCAAGCAAACTCCTCTTTTCCATTGCCGTTAGGTGCTCCATTTGCATAATGCCTCCAACTCCTTGGCAGCCCGGCGTAACTCACAGGCTGCCGCTGCAAGATCATGTTTGTTGCCGCCCGTCCGAAACAAAATCTCATCGCCGTCACCGTCCATAAACAGAGCCCCGTCCCCACAAACGCCTACAAAGACCATGGTGCTCAGGTCTATTTCGATGCGGTCGGCGGCCATCGGTAATTCCGGGTCCGGTCCATGGCGACGATCCACCAATCATAGGTAGCCGACCGCATGGTGCCTGAAAACAGACGGGATACTTCCACGAGGTCCAGAAAGTAGAGGGCTGTGGTCACGCCGGGAACTCCTGATTTCATCGCCGGCCCTTCTTACAAAGCCATGGCAGCGCCGGCTTAAGCTCGGGCCGCAGGTGGACGAAACAAAGGCCGGTGAGCCGCTTATCCTCTTCGGCTATTTCAAGGAGCCGGATACATTTTTCGATGGGGAGCCGCCGGCGGCCGGCGTTCACATGGCTTAGATTGGATGGATGGATATCCAAATCTGCGGCCAGATCAAGAGGAATTTGGACCGGGATGGGTTTCATAGGGGTTATATTCAGCCATTCTGTCAGAATTGTCAAGAGAAAAAATCAGCGTAACTCTAATTAAAATTCTTGACATTTCGGACAAAACGATTATTTTAGGGATCAGGTTTTCGGCAACCCCAAAACAGGGATTCCCCGGTTGACGACTCATAATTAAGGGATATTAATAATAATTAAGATAGTCCCCTTGACAAATCTGACAACGTGGCTACAATATGCTGGCCATGATAAAGAAGAATGATAAGCCGAAAGACAGACAAAGACAAGAGGGGATTACCGAGCAGATTAAAGGGTTGCTGGCCTCCCTTGATATGAAGCCTCTCCGCCTATCCCAGAAAACCGGGATAGACAACGCGATTATTTATAAATGCTTGGGTGGAAAACGAAATTGGAATCTCGATCACCTCGAATTGATTGCCCCGGTCCTGGGAGTAACGCTCTCGTATTTTTTCAAAGAGCCGGTCATGGTGCCTCATGCCGGGGAAATCAAAGATGGACAGGGCCCGTTACAAAGCCAGATATTGCGAGGCCACGACCACGAAGGTCAACCGTTAGGGATCAGGGAGGATACCACCACGTTATCTAAAATGTACTGTCTGTCCGTCACAGATCGGAGCATGGTGCCCACATTTCCGCCAGATACCCGCTTGGTTGCCCAGCGGGAAACCTCTGATTCCCTTAAAAATGAGAACTTTGTCGTCTATTGGGCTGAGGATGGTCTGACCTATATCCGGCAATTGTTTTTCGACCACGGCCAAATCGTCCTAAGAAGCCTCACCCAAGGAGTTCCCGACAAAATTCTGCCCGTGAAACACATAGCCCTATGTGACAAGATTCTCAGGGTAGAATTTCCCGCATAGATAAAATAAATTCTTCAAATAAATTCCATTCCCCCCCTTTTTTTTCTTGACATTTCTGACAATACGCCTGATTATAGAGTCAGAGTTAAACCGCTCTTGGCGGCGAGCCAAATCGGCCGAACCCGGTTATCGCAACCGGGAAGTTGGCCCCCGGCGATAACCCCGGCAAGAGAAGTCCCAAGCCTGTGCTCAGGCCTTGAGTGAAGCGGCTGGGGCGAAAGTATGACCCGTAGCCTGATAGCTACGGCGAAGGACAATGCCCTGTAAGTGTCAGGGGATCAACTCGGGGAACCCGGGACTACGCCGTTATCGTCTCGATTGACCCGCTATTTGAACGGACGGACTTCCTTCGCCGTAGCTATCAGGCTACGGGAAATCAGAACAGGAGAGGTAAGCTTATGCCAGACTTCATCATCGAAGTTGTAACCCGCAACACCTATGGCCCCTTTACTTACGCCACTGCCGCCCGGCTTCGGGAAGACTTGGTGGCCGGAAAACTGGACATGACCGAGTTCGAGTTCGAGACCAACGCCCCGACCAGCCTCAAGGTCAAGGAAGTAAAACCGGAAAAATAGCCATGCACAGGGAATGTTTGCACATCATCGACAACGGGCGGCTGAACCGTCTATACCAAGCGGCCAAACTTTTACTCCGCCAGATTGACAAAACCAGTCTGGTGGACGATCACGGCCACGACTTTACTCGCAATCGGGAGTTAATTAATTTCCGGAGGGCCGTGGCAGAGGCGGAAAAGAGTGATGGACTGTAATTGTGATGCCTGTCGGCGGATCGTGGACCATGAATCCCCCGGCCCCTGGAGCACCCTGGCCGTCGTGCTGGCCTGGTTGACCGTGCTGGGCGTGTTTTTGTGGGGGAGGTGAAATGGGGGTTCTCAAGTTTTGTTTATGGGCGGGAACCACAATAGCGTTAATAGGCTGGTCAATCTATTTAAGTATCAGTATTTTTATATTTTTGGAAATAATCCGCCCATGAACTTGCCCTCGGTCACAACCATTATCTCCCAAGTAGGCCGGTACTGGCTCAACTTCGATAACGTACCGCCCGACCGGCTTGAAGCCGCCTGTCAACGGGGTTCCGATTTTCACCGCCTGGCGGCGCTCCATGCTCAAAGGCTCTGGATCGACGAGATTCCGGAAAGCTGCACGGGGTTCTTCCACAGCTTCACCGAATGGTTCGACGAGTTTGTTGAAGAGATAGTCATGGTCGAACAAACTCTGGTCCATCCGACGCTGCACTACCAGGGCACCCCGGACGCCATCGTCAGGATTAAGGGGGATACGGGGCTCACCTTGATTGATTGGAAGACCCCGTTGGCCCTCTCCAAATCCTGGCGCCTACAACTGTCTGCATATCGGGAGTTGGCAGAAAAGGTTCTGGAAATATACGTCCCCCGCGTAGCCTCCCTTCAGCCCCGCTCCGATGGCAGCCGAGCCAAGTTTCAAGGCTACACGAAATCGCTCAACCCGGACTTTGCCGTGTTTTTGTCAATGCTAAATACATGGAGGTTTTTCAATGTGGGTTAGAAGTCAAGAAAAAAAAGTGCTGAATGATGCCAACTCTTTCTGGCTTGATCACCGCGGCGGCCCCCCTTATTTATTGAAATGCTCTATTGCTGGTGGAGGTACGGAAACTATCGGCATATTTACTACCGAGAAAGCGGTCCTTGAGGAACTGGACCGGCTCGACAATCGGTTGAATGCATTTCAAATAAGCGAGGATACTCATGGATGATGGAAGAGCCAATTCCTTAGACTATGCCTTGGGGAACATTTCCCCGGAACTGAAAAAATATATTTCCGGGCTGCAGACAGAGATTCTGGGTCTGAAAGGAAAGGTCAAGGAGCTTGAGAACCGCCAGATTTTGCACATGAGCTTACGGCTGGCGGGGATCACGGGCCGTGGAACCACGCTGGGCAAGAAACCCCTACCGGATCACTTGGGGATAGCCGTTTACTTCATCTTCGGGCCACCGGAGAGCCCCGAGCGCACCTTCGATCAGATTCAGGAATTTGGTCTGGCGTTCGGGTTGAGCCCGGAAAAGTACCAAGAATTGATGGCGGTTGGCAGCAATGAAATCGTGATCCACGAGGTCAAGCCGGAGAACAGTCGGCTGAAACCCGGGGAACAATTCCCGATTGAGTTCTTAAAGGAGGAAAAACTCAATGGATGACATCGACTTGGGCGCAGCCCTGGACCCCCAGGGGCCCGTGGTGGACGCAGAATTTGTGGAAGCGGAAATGGTGCTCATGCCTGGAAAGATCATGACCGTCACCTCTCGCTTCGACCTCGCCCCGGTCGCCCTCTCGCTGGAACCCTACCAAAGGCACGTTGCTCTTATGACCCAGGAGGCCCGGTCCATCACCGTCACCGATCCGGCCTCTCAGAAGCTCGCGGTCTCCGCCGAGTCCCGAAACAAGAAGCTCTACAAGGACCTGGAAACCGCCCGTAAATCCTTCGTGGCTCCTTATAACGACCACGTAAAGAAAATCAACAACCTTTTCAAGACCCTCACAGACCCCTTAGTACAGAATATGGATGCCATCAGGGGTACCAGGGGCAAATACGAGTTACAACTGGAGATGGAGCGGCGCCGGAAGGAAGCCGCGGCCCGTGAGGAACAAGGGCGGCTACAGGCGAAACTCGACGCTGAGGCCCGGGAACAACGGCTGGAAGCCGAACGCAAGGTCAGGGAGGCCGCTAAAAAATTACAAGACGAAAAAGACGAGGCCACCCGCATCGCCCTGAAAAAGGAAATAGCGGAGGAAACCGCAGCGGCCGCGGCCCCGACGCCACAGGCTCCCTTGATGACGGAGAAGCAGGGGGTTGTGAGGACGGCGGAGGGGTCCTCGTACACGAAGTTCAAGTGGGTCTGCCGGATCGTGGACCCGGCCCTGGTGCCCCGGGAATACTGTGAGCCGGCCCCAAAACTGCTGGACGCCGCGGCGAAAGGCGGGGTCCGCAACATCCCCGGCTGTGTGATCGAAGAGGTCCCGGTGCCCGTTACGAGGGTGTGATGAAAATCTCGCTACGTTTCTTGTGGACGCACTGGGTAGTTGGTGTTTGGTATATCAACTATGCCCCGACTTATAAAGCCCTATGCTTTGCTCCACTCCCCATGATTACTGTGCTCATATCTTGGGGCAAAGACCCTAAAGACTTCTTTAAGACTATGAAGGTAACGAGAGTTTAACAATTTTATCCTGGGGCGGCCCGGCGGGAACCGGGACAAGACCTGATGGCCCCTACTGCCCACCACGAAAAGGGCGAGACCGCACCCGGAGGTCAGGAACCTCCCACCCTAAATAGGAGCGGCGTTAAGGGGTTAAGTGGCAATGGTGGCAAATCGGTACTTAGAATCCGGTCCCCAGGAACATTTTAAGGAGAAATCAAAAAATCATGGCTAAAGAACAAGAAAAAGGCTTGGTAGTCTATGAATCCCGTGGTCAAACGGTTGAACTTACCGCCCAGATCGTCCGCGACTTTCTGGTAACAGGCAAAAAGGAACTGGTCAGCAATCAGGAAATCGCCTACTTTCTGGGCATCTGCAAGGCCCGGCAGTTGAACCCTTTTGTCAAAGACTGCTACCTCATCAAGTACGGCAACGAGCCGGCCGCCATCGTGACGGCCATCGACTTCTACCGTTCCCGGGCCCGGGCCGCGGCTGACTGCACCGGATGGGAGAAAGGCGTCATCTGCCTCAATAATGACACCGGCGAACTGCGATACTCTAAGGGCCTCGTCCTCCCCAACGAAACCCTGGTGGGCGGCTGGTTCCGGGCGCGCCCGACCGGCTGGACCGTGGACTTTGAACTGGAAGTCAACCTGGACGGGTACATCAAGAAGACCTCCGACGGGTCGGTCACGAAGTTCTGGTCAAAGCCCAATCAGCCCTCCCAAATTATGAAGGTGGCAGAATCTCAGGGGCTCCGCACGGTATGGCCCGATCTCTTTCAGGGCACCTACACGGCGGATGAACGGAACTTCGACCTGGAGGAGTTGGACGCGGGTGGCCCGCCCCCTCCCGGGAGTCCCGGCGACATCACCCCGAAAGAAGAACCGCCGAAACTTGACACCTCCAAGTTCGACAAAGCCGTCAAAAAGCTCAAGTGGAACAAGGAAACCATGGCCCGGCTGGAAAAGTGGTTGGCCGACACGGCCACCGGAGCTAGCAACAAGTCGGGCAAAGCCATCACCCCGGACATGATCAAGGTGTCCTGCGCCGCCCGGTTTGAGGAGTTTCTGAGCAAGTTCAAGGAATGGCAGGACGTGAATTACCCGGTTCCGTCCCAGGAGCCCCCGATGACTCCCGAAGCCGCCCAGGAGGCCGTTCCCCCCGAAGGCCATGACCCCGAGCAAAACACCGGTGACGACAAGAGCCCCGAGGCCCTCGAAGTTAAACCCCTGGCCGAGCGTAAGCAGGCCGTTTGGCATCAGGTCGTGGCCCTGGGTATCCCCCTGACGAACTTGGCCGTCTGTCACGTCTCCAACATGGCCGACATCAACGAGGACAATATTGGCGAGTTGGAGGAGTTGATCGCCACTTACCCGAAGAAGGGGAAGTAATAAACCAAAGATAACCGGAGCTTTTATGCCGTTAATCAAAATCAAACATTGGAATGGGAGTATCCTCCATACTATCGAAACTGACAATTTATGTACTGCTATTAATATGCTGGTGAAGGCCGGGGCGGACCTCTCCGAGGCGGACCTCTCCAGGGCCAGACTCGACGGGGCCAGCCTCAACGGGGCTATCCTCAACGGGGCCAGCCTCAAAGGGGCCAGCCTCAACGGGGCCAGCCTCAACGGGGCTATCCTCAACGGGGCCAGCCTCAACAGGGCTATCCTCGACGGGGCCAGCCTCAAAGGGGCCAGCCTCAACAGGGCTATCCTCGACGGGGCTATCCTCGACGGGGCTATCCTCGACAGGGCC
>JAQTTS010000119.1 GCA_028710655.1 Dehalococcoidales bacterium | reverse complement strand
AGCACCGCAATAGGCGGCTTTTCGAAATACTTGCCTTAATATCTTTGCCAACGAAGGGTTGCTTTTTAAATCACTTTCCGAAACGGAAAACGTGTAACCGTCCTTTGTCTTCTGGACAGAAATCTGAATGTCCCAATCAAGGGTTTTTATCCATTCTCTCCAATCAGATGACGGGTTGGTAATGGTGATAAGAGTTTTTCCGTCTTTTGTTTGTTCGTGATATTTCCTTAACGTACCTTCAACGAACCTCCCATCAGCACGAGATTTCCAAGCTCCTCGGTTCATAAAATCGAAGAAGCGCGAATCCGTAAAAGACTTATCGCTTGTGTCCTTTATCAGGTCAAAATACTTGGTTACAGCTTCGGGGTATACAATACGCCGCATATACTCACTTAGCCCACCGGCCATCGGACACACTAAACAACCGGCGCGAGAATTTCCTTTCTTATAGGTTTCGTTAATGTAAACGCCATTTGCAAAAATATAAAGGAAGACTTCAGCAGAACTCCACTCTAGAATAGGGTAAAAGTCATATTGCCCTTTGACCTTTTTTCCAAAGTTTTCATACTCATACTCGGCGCGGGTCGCGCTTTCATGCGCCCGAACACCGACAAGTGCCAAGCCTTTGTAGTCGTCTTTGCCGGTAACCTCCCGCAGCTTCAATGTCTGCGGGGTGCTTTTATGCACCGAGCAGCACCAACGGAGCACACGCGACGGGGGGCCGAATAACTGCCAAGATTCCTTTGGGGTGAAGTGCGACTCGGCAATGTAGAACGGTATCTCGTCCTCGGCGCATTGCTGCTTGGTCTTTTTGATGACCTCGTAGGTATCGGGGAACTCCATCCCCGTGTCGCCGAATACCACCACGAAGCTGCCTTTGGGCAGGGCTTTCTTAACGAGGTCAAGCAGGACACAACTGTCCTTGCCTCCCGAAAACGCCACGTGGAAGCAGTCGAGCCTGTCCTTGTACTTGGTGTAGATGGCCAGTATTTTCTTGACCGTGGTTTGCTCGATGATTTCAAGCATCTCATGGTTTGCTTCAACCATAGCCTCTATGTCAACAGGGCGAAGCGATAGGCCTTTAGGTTCCGGCATTATCGGTTTGCCGTCCTCGCCGTTCGGAATGATAATCTCAGGGGCGGTGTAAACATTGCCGCCTTTCAACTTTGCGACGAGCGTCCCGCAATAGTAGTAATGGTTTGCTTCCGCCCACATATAGGGGCGGTCGGTCTGCTTGTCGTACTTCCAATACTTATCAAAGCCCAGCACGTCCAATTCAGGCGCGTAAACCGGGCGGGGTTCTTTCGAGAACCCGGTCGGCGAGGAATTAAGAAGTATCCCGCCCGTTTTCTTGTCGTAGGTGTACGAATACATCTTCAATCCATCCTTTCTTGTATGGCCTTCGCCTTATCTATAATTTCGTTAACTTTTGCGGTTGTGCTTCTGCCTGTGTAGCCGCTTTCATACAGGAACTTGCCCACGGCGGTGTCCTTTAAGGGGATGTCGGCATTCGCCACGGCATCGGTCATAATCTCCGTGTAGTCCATGCCACAGCTTTTGCGGATGACTGCTCCGGCGTTCCGCGAGTTAACCGATGGGGTATCAAACCGAAACTTCCGACTAAAGCGGCGGCAGTAGCTTTCAAGCAGAAACAAATTCCACGTCTGACCGCAGTCGGGGAACGCCCCGAATGTGGTGAAAGACTTAAGCGGAAGATAATCTCCCTTAACAAACAGCCCAATTGCTTCGTCAATTACGTCGGCGTTGAAGTGAACATATCTGTCCGCCACATATGTGTCTTTATCAATACGAACCAGAACGGTGTTGCCCGCTTCCATCGGTATCCAGCGGTGAACTTCTCCCGTTAGTTCTTTCTCGTAGGTCAGCAGGTCGTCAAGCGAGCATTTGTCGATGGTTCGACAGTATTTCTTCATTATGGTCAACGCATCAGGCACATCTCCTTTGCGCGCGACAATTTTGCCTTTTTTATCGAACTTGTCCGACAGGCAGATGCGGTAAACCGCATTATGAACCGCCGTGATGGAAAGTTCGTAGTTGCGTTCCTCAATTTCACCGAAGGGCAAGTCTGTAATCGAGGCATAGCCGCGAGCGTTGCATTCCCGCACGGCGGCTTCATGGATTACTTGCCGCTCCTCATCGGTGATTTCAATTCGGCTGACGTGTGAGAAGGTCTCCACGCTGCTCCAAATGAAGTCGCCGTTCTGACTGAGGGCGGACTTAATCCTTTCAAGGGGTATGTACTGCAACCTCTCGGCAAGTTGGCCGTAGGTCAGCAGCACATCGTCACCACACACGCGTAGGATTTCGCCCTCCAGAGCGGCAAAGACGGAAGCGTCCGTGTAGCCGAAATAGGTCTGCGTGAACGACAGCTTCGGGAACAGCCTACGGAGAATGTCAATGAGCATATCCTCGGAGACCACGCTTGCTTCGAACAGCCAGTTCTCGTTCTTGGCGTAGAACTCGGCAAAGAATATAACTTGCGCGCCGTCGGAGAAGTATTCATCTACCAATTCTTTTATTCGCTCTTTAGTCTCTGCCGACACAGCATATACCTTACCGTCATAGGTAGTTCCGCAAGCCGAAATGTACCTTTTCAGTTCCTCGTGAGGCAGCACGATTCCCTCACCAAAATCCTCTGCGGCAAAAGACCTAAAACGCGCCAACTCAATAGGGGAGTTCAGCCTGTATCCATTGGCGAAATGTGCCGAAAGAACATAAGTCAGCTTTTCAATGAAGGCGCAGAGTTCTGGGCGAGTGAAGTCAGCGCGCTGTGCCGAATTCGTGATACCTTTTGGCTCTGTATAGACGGGCTGGACTTCTTCCGACTCTTCGGACTTTTGCCCGCTTACCGTTTCTGCAGATTTATACCACCAAGCATCTCTGTAATCGCTGCTTCGCCCACCGCCAACCTTGAAAGTAAAAGGAAAACCAGAGTCCCGGAGTTTCAGCATTGTAGGCGAGAGTTCTCTGCCGCCAATCACCCATAATGCGCCGCCTGAATCCCGCTTGTCTACATGCTCCAAATTGTGCCGTTCAATCAACTGGACAACATCTGGTTTTTCCACGTTGAGTTCATCAGATAGATGTTGCAGATATCTCATGTAGCAGCCCATACCAGCAGAGAACATACCTGAAGTGCTGCTGTTCACTTGCTTATAGTTTGGCGCAGCTCTGAAAATGTCCCAATAGGCATTCAGTTCATCAGGTGTATGACAAGTGAAAACGCTCCTGACATCAAATACGACAGGGAGTTGCAGTTTCGCGGGTGCGGCACGGAGCGCGCCCATATACTGCCGCACCACATTTTCCAAATATAAAGTGCCATTGGCGTTCGGCTGCGTAACCAGCCAAGCGATTACATCTTCAGGGTCAGTGGCGCTATTTGATGTATGTTCAAATTCAATAGCCGATTCCACCCCTTTCAATTTGGCCTTGGGGTGGATGGAAGCCTTCAGATCGTCGCCCAGCAAAGAATAGATCTTGTCGATGATCTTCATTCGTCCGAACTCTTCTTGTTGAAGTCTGCCGCGCCACCATCCTCAACCCAGGCATCGACATGATCTTTCTTGAACTTCCAAAGACGGCCCATGCGATGGGCTGGCATCGCACGCTTGTCGATCCAGCGGTAAACGGTGTCTCTTTTGATACCGAGATGAATGGCGATTTCATCCACGGAAAGCCATCGGTCTTCCATGCTTGCTCCTCCAATTACCTAGGCAATTGGCCTTGATGTTCTTCTTACATTTGATATGTCGGTCGTTCTTTTTTAATAGAAAGATGACAGGCATCCGTCAAGCTGTTTGTGCTACTTTGACCGATTATAACTGACTTATAGGCTGTTTCTTGGTTTCTTCATACACGCTGTTTCTTCTTTCTTCCGGTCATGCGACCGGGTTCTGTCTTTCTTCGTTTCTTTCGAGATAAGCGGTGGCATTCGTCCCATCATCACAGGCCCTTATGCTTTCGAACGTTGATAGCCTTCCATTCAAGAAGCGGTTGCTTTTGGATATGCGCCTGGAGTGTTGGATCGGCGGTCAATATCGTCGAGTCAATCTTCCCACGGTCGAGCAGCAGGTCAAGAAATTCTCTTTCAGCCTCCGTGAAGGGCAATACCACCGATAACCCCTGTCGGCATTCTTCCACAAGGCGGATACCATATTCGGTGGAAGTCTCTTGCCCCGTATATGGATTAACGCGCAGAGTCGGGATTAACTGCCGGCCCAATTCCGCCATGTCGAAATCCACATCATCCCTAGAAACCGTTCGCCAGTCCTTGCGGTTCATGGCGCCATAAACGACAAAGGCTATGCGTAGTCGTTCATAGTCGAGATTACCCATCTGCAGGATTCCATGGCTGTCGAACAGGTCTCTCGCTTGCCTGCGTGCCAGCAATGCCGCTAGTTTCCCTGCCGACAGCTCGTGAATGTCAATGACCGGTATCCCGGTAGCCCGCCAGGTACCGACTGGATGAGAATCGGACATCGTGACCGGCCACAACGGTACCCGGAACATGAAGTTGAGGTCCACTTCAAGATTGCCGCCAAGGCCTGCAGCGCTTTGGTAACGTAACGACCACTTGCCACCGGCGTGTTCATCCGGCATGCGCCTGACAGTGAACCCTTCTCGGGCAAAGACAGCTTGGGCAGCCTGCTCGATCTTGGGGCGTTCGGCAAGCATGGCTTCTCGGTCCTCGGCACCCACATAGTTCAGATCAATGTCAACCGAAAGCCGGGGAACGTCAAAAACGAAGAGGTTTAGGGCTGTTCCTCCTTTGAGGGCCAGCTTGCCTTTCAAGAAAGGATGGCTGCCGAGGGCTTCAAGAAGTCCCAGCAGGTGGGCCACCTTTTCGAGTACGTCCGGCCTGAAGCCTGTCGCTTCCGCTTCGGCGGTCAGCTTTTCTTGGGATATTTTCACAGAACTTCCCCCCATGTCCGTTCGAATAATTCTACCGGCAGTACCAGGTTCCAATCCGCAACCAATCTGCCGGACTTCCGATTAGAACTATCCAGATAATGCGGTTGCCGGGGCCGGTGATCGTAGAGGGGTTTGAGATGGGTTTCCTCAACCATCAGGGGTTCACGATGTTGTCCCAGAAAGAAACCAACCTTTGCTGCTGTTGTCGCATTGGCGAGCAGGAGCGCGTATTCCACTACCTTGTCGAGATCGAAGAACTCGACCGACTCCAGCGAACGCCATATTTCCTCCCAGCTTCCCGACAGGTCAGACCGGTCCAGGACATCCACCAACGTCCGCTCCAGACAGGTAACGGGAACTTCCATGCCGGAGCGGTCAACGGTGATAACACCAAAACTTTCTTTCCCCGCACGGCAGAGTGCCTGCGGAAACTTTACGCCCCGGAAGTCACGGGCACGGAAGGTAAGCGGGGAAACAGGGCGAGAGGCTGAATAGGTAAGATGTTCTCGCATGGAGTAAGCGCGACCGTGAATTTCCAAGGCTGTATGGTGTGACAAAACAGCATCCTTGGTCAGTTTTGCTGCCACCAGAAAGGGATCGACCGGGTATGAATCAGGATCGGCTCCCGGCGGAATGACGGCATACAATCCACGCCGTATGAGAATGACGTGTTCTGTTTTCCTGTGATATTCCAACAGGGACTCTCTGGTTCTGGGGCCTGATTTGCCCAAGACAGAGAGATGCCTGTCCAGCTCTTCGGAGGTGAACACCGGATGTTTGCGAAAAAACGCTTCGTGTTTCATGACAAACCAACTTGATAATTGTTAATGTAACCCATAGTCAGTTTATGTGATACTTGTAAAACTATCAAGCTAAAATAACAGATATTTGAAGATAATACACGAAACACATGTTTGTTTTATGGGTTTCGTGTATCAATATCAAGTCACGGCAGCATCATGGTCCGTTGTCTTCGGTCGTTACCCCTTTCCGGTCATCCTGGCGATCTCCTTTTCAATCTCCGGGGCGATCTTTTCGAGGATGAAAGAGGTCATGTTGTAGGGGGAGTAGTTGGTGATGTGCTTGAGCTTCAGATAAAGGGGCTCCGGCATCTTGAGGAGCACCTGTTTCATGACATCCGCTCGCACGTAAGGATTCTCCCAGGGGTACACGATTTCGTTGGCCGTGGCTGTTTTCTGCCCGGCCCCGGCGGCAAAGGCATCCAGGGCTGCATCTTTGTTGGTGGTCCCTGGCACGCCGCGCAGGGGACTGCTTGTCTTCTTAGTCACCGTAAATCTCCTTGAATAAGAGGTTCATCTCGTTGACTGCCTTGCTGTCCTGGCCCCATTCCACCACTGAAAGCCCGTCGCGGGCCGCCTTACGGAAGCCGATACGATCACGGGCCATGGCTTCGCTAAGCGTCAGGTGCTGAAAATTCTCTTGGGCAATGAAGTCTCTGGTCTCCCGGTCTTCCCGGATGACCGGATTGGTGGCCACCCGGTTAAGGAC
>JAQTTS010000118.1 GCA_028710655.1 Dehalococcoidales bacterium | reverse complement strand
CCGGTACAGCCAACACCGCCACCGGAAATCAACATACCTCCGGTCCAGCAGATCACCCCGACCTGGATCTACGCTGTGATCGGCATCGGAGCGGCGTTGATGGTAGTGGTCATTGTCCTGATTGTTCGGAGCAGGAAGTCATCCTAACTCCTGACCCTTCCTGAGTCCGACTCTTAGAGACTGAGAGAGCCCCCCGAGAATCTCGGGGGGCTCTTCTTTTTTGACCTTATCACCGCTATTTGACTTCGCCACCACCCTGGCATAGTATAGAAGCGGGTCAGGTAGACCGGGTGACCGCCGGCGTAATGCGGGAGGAAAGTCCGAGCTCCGCCGGGCAGGATGCTGGGTAACACCCAGGAGGGGCAACCCTACGGCCAGTGCCACAGAAACATACCACCCCTCGCGGGGTAAGGGTGAAATGGTGAGGTAAGAGCTCACCAGCGGCCGGGTGACCGGCCGGCTGGGCAAACCCCATCCGGAGCAAGACCAAACAGAGGGACTTAAGGACGCCCGGCCTGTCCCCGGGTAGGTCGCTCGACCCTGATGGCAACATCAAGGCTAGATAGATGGTCACCGCTCCGATGATTCGGAGTACAGAACTCGGCTTACAGGTCTGCCTGGCCTGTCCCTTAAAAACAGCGCCCGCTAAAAGGGTTATTGCCCGCCCGGGGCACCGCAACTATAATCTACCCGGAGATAAAAAGCGATGAAAAAAATAAGAATGTTTATTCCGGCACTGATCATGACCGTCCTGCTCCTGGTACCGGCGGCCGGCTGTGCTCTGATTACAGTCACGACCGGTCCCGAGCCGGACACCATCAACGAGGCGTGGGATATCATCTTCAAGGACTATGTCGAAAAGGACAGCCTGGATGCCGAAACATTGCGCCAGGGGGCGATCCGGGGCATGGTGGAGGCGCTGGACGACCCCTATACCGCCTATCTGGATGCGGATGCCTACCAGCTGAGTTTGAGCGAACTCGAAGGCAAATTCGACGGCATCGGCGCTTCGGTAACCATGACCAGCGACGGCAGTATCGTCATTGTAGCACCCTTCCCCGACTCACCGGCGGAAAAGGCAGGGCTCCGGGCCAACGACGAGGTGCTGGAGATCGACGGCAAGAGCGTCTCCGCAATGAGCCTGGTCGAGACAGTCCTCCTGGTACGCGGCCCGCAGGGCACGACGGTAAATCTGCTGGTACTCCACGAAGGCGAGACCGAACCGGTGGAGATAGCGGTAGTCCGGGATGAGATCGAAGTGGCCAGCGTCCACTTCAGGATGATCGAGGATATCGCCTATATCAATATTACCGATTTTTCCGGGCGTACCGATGCCGAACTGCTTTCGGCGCTGGAAAGCCTTATTCAAGAGAACGCCCGCGGCATCATACTGGACCTGCGCCGGAACCTGGGCGGCACACTGACCGCGGTAGTCGATGTCGCCAGCCGCTTCATTACCGAGGGTGATATCGTCAGCGTGGTAGACAGCCAAGGCAAACGGACCACCCGGCCGGTAGTAGAGCATGAAGTCACCACCAATCTGCCCCTGGTCGTTCTGGTGGATAGCTACAGCGCCAGCGGCAGCGAGGTGCTGGCCGGAGCGCTGCAGGACTACGGCCGCGCCGCCATCGCCGGCAGCCAGACCTTCGGCAAAGGCAGCGTCAATATCCTGCGCCACTTAAGCGACGGTTCGGGACTTTACATCACCTTCGCCCGCTGGTATACCCCCAACGGACGGCTGATCGAAGGACAGGGGATAACCCCCGATTACGAGATCGAGACGGAAGGTGAAGAGGCTATCGAGTGGGCGGTCGACTACCTTAAGGACGGCAGCTGAAGCCCGGGCCGGGAACGGTGAGATAAGACTATGGACAGGGCGAGATTCGAGGAACTGGTAGCGGAGGCAGTCTCCCGTCTGCCTGCCGACTTCTCCGACCGGCTAGAGAACATCGACGTGGTGGTCGAGGAATGGCCGTTACGGAGGCAACTGAACAGCGTCAGGCTGAAGCGGGGACACACGCTGCTGGGACTCTACGAGGGCCTTCCGCTGATCGAAAGGGGGCGGGGCTACGGGCTGGTGGCACCGGATAAGATAACCATCTTCCAGGGACCGATCGAGGCCGAGTGCCGAGATGAAGATGAAATCAGGGACACGATACAGAGGGTGGTGAGGCATGAGATCGCCCATCATTTCGGCACCGGCGAGGCAAGGCTGGCCCAGCTTGAGCACCGGGAAGAGCCCTGACCATATAACTACCCTGCGCCCGGTAGCCGAACTCGGCACGGTAGTACTCTCGAGCACCGACCCCGCTTAAGACCACCATCTGCCGCACCCCGAAATCGGCGGCGGCGATTCGCTCGGCCTCGGCAAGCAGGGCCCGGCCCAGACCACGGTGCTGCGCCGCCTGCGGGCTGCGCTGTCCGAGCGGAATCTCCGGCCCGTAGACATGAAGCTCCCTGATCATGGCAGACCCCTGTCTTAATCCGTCCGGTAGTCCCACCACCCTCATCCGCAGCAGTCCGAAGAGCGTTTCATTATCATCCTCGAAGGACAGGAAGACCTCCCTGCCTCCGGAAGCGGAATAGTCCGTCCTCACCATACGGGGTTCACCCGTTTCCCACCCGTCCCGGGCGCGGTGTCCGTACTCACGGCACCGGATGCAGCGGCACTCGATTCCCCGCTCCTTCATCCGCCGCCTGACTTCGCCGCGCAGCGAGTCCTTCAGGCCGCCGACAATGTACTTGGCCGGAATATCTCGGAGCACCCGAGAAATCCGAACGTACCCGGGCACGATCGACTTGATATCGACAATAAGGTTGATCATGGTATCGTCATCGTAGGGCAGATAGCGTCCCTGCCGGTACCACTGCTCCAGCTCGGTGCCGGCTACCACCATGGTCGGATAGAGCTTTAAGCCGTCCGGCCTGAAGTCGGCATCGTTAAACAGCCTTCCCGCCATCTCCAGGTCGAGCTGCGGAGTCGAGCCGGGCAGTCCCGGCATCCAGTGGTAGTGCACCTTAAAACCGTAACCCTTGAGCAGTCCGGTGGCCCGGATAACATCGGAAACGGTGTGCCCCCTGCGGATAAGACGGTAGATATCATCATCGAGAGCCTGGACACCGAGCTCCACCCTGGTGGTACCGAACTCCAGCATCCGTTCAGCCTCCTCGGGCCCGCACCAGTCGGGCCGGGTCTCGATACAGAGTCCGACGCAGCGGCAGCCCGACTCTTCGTTAAGACGCTGGGCTTCCTCAAGGGTGGCTGAAGCCGTACCGTTCAGGGCATCGAAGCAGTCCTTGATGAACCGGTACTGATACTCGACCGGAGCGGCCAGAAAGGTGCCCCCCATTACAATCAGCTCGATCTTATCGGTGGGATGCCCCATCGCGGAGAGCGCCCGCAGCCTCAGCCTGATTTGCTCCGTCGCATCATATCCGCAGCTGATCGCCCGCAGTACCGCCGGCGACTCGGGGGTATAGCTCTGGGGCGTCTCCGGATAGGTAGGACAGCAGACGCACCGGCCGGGACACTGCATCGGACGGGTCATCACGGCCAGCGGAGTAACTCCGGAGATTGTCCTGGTAGATTTCTTCATAGTATACTCATAACAAGTTTAGCAAATTACGGCTTATGGCAACAAATAGAGACGTTTTTGACCGGCTGGCGCCGGGCTGGTATAACTTCAGACACTGGTCAATCTTCCCCGGCGAACTGGAAGCGCTGGCGAAGAGGTGGCGGCAGGGCAGGCTGCTTAATCTCGGCTGTGCCCATGGCCCTGACTTCCTCCCCTTCCGTAGCGGCTTCGAGCTCTACGGCGTGGACTTTTCCCCCGAGATGATAAAGGGAGCGCAAAAATACTGCCGGAAGTTTGACCTCACCGTAAACCTGTTGCTGGCCGACGTCGGCTGCCTCCCCTTCGCCGACCGGAGCTTCGACCGGGCTATCTCGATAGCCACCTACCACCATATCAAGGGGAAAGCAGAGCAGCGAAGGGCGTTCGAAGAGCTGTGGCGGGTACTCAAACCCGGCGCGGAAGCTTTTGTCACGGTATGGAACCGGTGGCAGCGCCGCTTCTGGTTCAAGCCGAAAGAGGTGACCGTACCCTGGCGGACCGGAGATATGACACTACAGCGCTACTACTACCTGTTCTCTTACCCGGAGCTGGAGAAACTAGCCCGCCGGGCCGGCTTCGAAGTGGTGAGGGCCTTTCCGGAAAGCTCCTGCCGGCACCGCCTCAAGTTCTTCTCCCGCAATATTTGCCTGCTGCTCAGGAAGGGTAACTAGACATATACCAGATAATCTGTTTTAATAAGACATTACACATTGTTTCCAATCGAAGGAGTGTTATATGGATTTTTTCGGTGGTGAGGGCGGCACCAGTCAGTGGACATTGATAATACCACTCATCGTTCTGATCGTATTCAGTATTTTTATGCGTCGGCGTAAAACAGAGAACAGCCCGCAAGACATAGTCATGGGTCTTCTCAGTGACCTGCACGGCAACCAGAGAATTATGGAACAGTTAAATACCCAGATGCGGCCCGCCAAGCTCAAGATAGGCAGCTGGCAAAGGAACATGGACAAGATCGGTTTTCTCGACGAGGCAACACGCACCAGCGTCACCAACTTCTTCAGAATGGCGGAGGATTTTAACCTTCAGATGGATACCGCCAAAAGGTACAAGACAACCAGTTATCTCTCCGGAATAAACACGGAAAAGATGAAAGAGCCGCTGGCCAAGAGCAAGGAAGGTCTCCAGGAATGGCTGAAGGCGAACATGCAGCAGATGGGACCCGGCGCCGGTCGTCAGGGCTGTCTGCCCGGTATGGGCGGCGGATAAAAGGCAAAAATATTACGGACCGGGTATTTAAGCCGGTCCGTATCATCTTTCTTTCCCCCGGAAATGGATAACTCGAATTAGGTAATGCCACCGTCGATGGCAATAACCTGCCCGCTGATAAAAGCGGCCCGTTCGCTGGCCAGAAAAGCCACCAGCTCGGCCACCTCTTCCGGCTGACCGTAGCGTTTCAGCGGCGTCATTTTAAGAATAGCCTCCCTTGCTTCTTGCGGCACCCTGTCCGTCATCTCGGTGACAATGAAGCCCGGGGCGATGGCATTGGCAGTTATGTTAAGTGCACCCACTTCTTTAGCTACAGTCTTGGTAAAGGCGATGATACCCGCTTTCGAAGCCGCATAGTTTGCCTGCCCGACATTACCCATGATACCGGCGATGGAAGCCATGCTGATAATACGCCCCCACCGCTGCCTCATCATAGTGCGCAGGGCAAACCGGGTACAGGTATAGGCACCCCTGAGGTTGGTGTCGATAACAGCATCCCACGCCTCATCGGACATCTTGAGCAGCAGGGTATCACGGTTGATACCGGCATTATTGACCAGAATATCGATCCTCTCCCAGCGGCCGGTTACCTCGTCCAACATGGCCTTGACAGCTTCGCTATCTCTAACATCGGCTTCAACGGCAAAGGCATCTCCACCCCGTTCATTTATCTCCTTAACCACTGCCTCGGCAGTCTCCTTGACGACATCGTTAACCACTACCCGGGCACCACGGCTGGCAAGCTTCAGGGCAATGGCCCTACCGATACCGCGGGAAGCTCCGGTTACCAGCGCTACCTTGCCCTCTAACTCCAGAGATGCATTATTACTCATTCTTAAGCCTCCTCAAACTTCTTAAAAACGAGACAGCAATTCTGTCCGCCCAGTCCGAAGCTGTTCTTCAGACAGGCATTTACCTGGACACGGCGGGCCACATTGGGCACATAGTCCAGATCACACTCAGGGTCGGGCGTCTCGTAGTGTATCGTAGGTGGAATAATCCCGTGACTGATGCTCATTACCACACCGATCGATTCAACCATACCGCCGGCAGAGAGCATATGACCGAACATGGACTTATTGGCAGTGACCGGTATCCGGTAAGCCCGTTCCCCGAAGACCATCTTGATGGCCTTTGTCTCACTGACATCATTGAGACGGGTGCTCGTGCCGTGGGCGTTGACACAGTCGATATCCTCCGGCCTGAGTCCGGCATTGCGGATGGCAATTCCCATCGCCATCGCCTCGGTACCCGGCTGGGGCGCGGTAGTATCATAGGCATCAAAGGTCCAGCCAGCCCCGGCTACCTCGGCTAAAACCGGCGCCCCCCTCTTCATAGCGTGCTCGTAGCTCTCCAGTATCATCACTCCGGACCCTTCCCCGTAAACAAAGCCGCTGCGGTTAAGGTCAAAAGGACGGCAGGCCTTGTCCGGGTCCGGTTCCCGGCTCAGGGCACCTATCACGCTGAGCGCAGCTATGGTCATCTCGTCCAGGGAAGCATCGGAGGTGGCGACAATCATTACGTCGGCATAGCCCAGGCGGATGAAATTCAGGGCACACCCTATCGCATCGGCGCCGCTGGCACAGAGGCTGTTGACGCTGGTGCTGGGACCCTGCGCCCCGAACAGCATCCCCAGCTGCAGAGACACTATGCTGGGCGCTCCTTTGGTAAAGAACAACGGGTCG
>JAQTTS010000117.1 GCA_028710655.1 Dehalococcoidales bacterium | reverse complement strand
CATTGATGTCCATCGTCCATCCCCACACCTTGGCATCCAGATCAAGCGCAGAACGGGGCAGACCGGAGGCAGCGTTGCTGACGAATATGTCCAGCCGGCCAAAGCTCGCCGCAACGGCATCGAACATCTCATCAAGCTTCTCCGGCTCGCCGACATTGGCCCGGATAACACTGGCTTTTACGCCCAGCTTCTCGATATCCCGGGCTGTTTGCTCGGCAGCTTCGCGCCGGCGGAAATAGTTGACAATAACATCGGCTCCCTCCCGGGCCAGCCTCAAGGCTATCGCCCTGCCGATGCCACGGGAGCTGCCGGTTACCAGGGCAACCTTACCTTTAAGCATCTATTTCTTCTCGGCTACACGCGCCTCAACGAAGGTAACAAAATCACCGAAATTCTTGAACTTCTGAGCCTCTTCATCAGGAATCTCGATGCCGAACTCATCCTCCAGGGCAACCAGCACCTGCACCATATCCAGAGAATCGGCCTTCATATCCTGGAAGGTAGACTCGCTTGTGAGAATTTTTCGGTCACAATGCACAATCTTGACAATAATATCCTTGATGGTTTCTTCTGCAGCAGACATAATAACTCCTTCTCCTTATTAATATGTTAATTGGTATGTTCCAGCATCTTGCTCAACTCTGTTTTCAAGCAGCCCACCACCCCCCTCTCCACCGCCAGCCTGGCCATCCCCAGCTTGGTGGTTACCTCCGCAGCCTGGCTGTGACCATGGATCTTAACCACTACCCCGTCAATGCCCCAGATGAGCCCGCCGCCGACGCTGTCGGATGAGACCAGTGACTTCAGCAGTTTCTTGACTTTCCCTTTAACCAGAAGCCCGACAAAGGGATGGCTCTTCATCTTGCTTTTGAAATAACCCCCCATAGCACCGACGGAGCTTTCGCAGAGTTTCATAAGAGCATTGCCGACAAAGGCATCACAGACAATTACATTGGCGCCTCCGGTCAGAATGGCATTACCCTCGACATTGCCGATGAAATTCAAACCGCTCTCTTTCAAGAGAGGATAGGCCTCCTTGACCACAGTATTACCCTTGCCCTCCTCCCTGCCGACATTCAACAGCGCTACCGTAGGGTTATGAATATCCAGAAATATTCTAGCATAAACAGTACCTATGATGGCAAAGGTAAGCAGGTGCTGCGGTTTACAGTCTATATTGACACCGAGGTCAAACAGCGCTGTCCTCGGCGCAAGACCGCTCAAGACTCCGCCGATGACCGGTCGAGCTATCCCGTCTATCATACCGAGGTGCTGCATAGCACTGGCAATCAGTGAACCGGTAGCGGTAGCACCGAGCAGGCCGTCCGCCTCACCATCTTTAACTAATCTAGCCGCCACCGCAATCGAGGAACGGGGATTACGGCGCACCGACAGGGCCGGGTTCTCTTCTTCCTTGATGAAATTATCGGCATTAACACAGCTAATCGGTAGACCAGAAATGCTATACTTAGCCAGCTCCGCTTCCACAATGTTGAGAGGGCCAACCAGCACCGGTTCGACATCACCCCTCTGGGCAGCAGCCACGGCACCCTTCACTATCTCCTCAGGGGCATAATCACCGCCCATTGCATCAACGGCTATCCTTACTCTACGTCCGGTATCAGTCATCAAGAGTCCCCTTCTCATCACCCATGGCAATGCTACTGAAGCTTGACCACCGCCTCACCGGTAATTATCACCTCATCCTTCTGGTTGCAGCATTCCAGACTGCAATGAGCATGCGGGATACCCTCTCTATCCTCGATGGAGTCAACCCTCCCGCTGGTGGTTATGGTATCCTCAGGCCGAGCGGCTGCTTTGAAACGAACGGAAAGCCGGCCACCCTCAAGCCAGTTCCGCCCAAACGCCCTGGTCATCATCTCCGACGCATAAGCCAGAATGAGCATACCGTGAGCGATGGTACCGCCGAGCGGGGTCGCTGACGCAAAGGCTTCATCAATATGAATGGGGTTAAAATCACCACTGGCCTCAGCATAGAGATTAATCTCACGCTGAGTAACATGCTTGACCACCGAAGAAAGACTTGAACCTTGACGGAAGTCTGCTGGTCTTGGTCTTTCGAACAAAGCAGGTACTCCTCCCCTAACCTCTTAGTTTGGTATGGCTATAGTAGCTTTCCCGGTCAGAACCTCTTCCTCATCTTGATTCAGAGCGCTTATTTCAATCGACATTAGATTTAACCTGCCACGCTCTAACCGATGGGCTATCCTTCCACCGCAGCTTATGGTAGACCCCACGGGTACTATTTTCAGAAACTCAAGCTCCTGAGAAGCGTGTATCGAGCCCGGAGGTACTGCAAAAGACTGCGACAGCGCCGTTATAGCACAAGCCGCTATAGCCAGGGGAGGAACTATCCCTGACTTCAAGAAATCCTGCTGCCCGCCAACTGCGCTCAGGTATTTGGCAACAACTGATTCCGTCAGTTGATAGCTCACTGATGGGAACTGATAACCGATCGGTAAATCCTTCAAGCTCGCCGGTGAACTGTTATTTTCTTTGTTTCCCATCTAAAAATCCTGTCAATTTGGAAAGAGGCCGGTGCAGAAAAGGCACAATGCCAATAAGAAAATGTCTCTGTAAATATAAACTACATCCATCCTGAATGTCAAGCATCTGTACCTGCTGAATACACCGGCGATATTTTACCGGAAAATTTGACATACCAAAATAATAGTAGTAGTATTAGAATTTGTACTATGCCTCTGAAATCTTACCCTTTATATCATTCCTCAGTATGCCTTTGGTCTTATCGTGTCTTGTTTTAGTACGATAGTAATACAGAAAATCTATCGTGTCTGTTTAAGGAGTAGGACTGAATATGGTTTTTGCGTCAACACACACCGGGAAGAAAAGCTCTCCTGTACCCAGAAAATCCTATGCCAGATTACCACAGATACTGGAAGTCCCCAATCTGATCGATGTCCAATTAAGGTCGTTCCGCTGGCTCCAGGAAGAGGGGCTGAAGCAGTTGCTGGAGGAGATATCCCCCATCGAGGACTTTACCGGCAACAGGCTGCGGCTGGACTTTGTCAGCTACGAATTACGCCCTCCCCGACACTCTGAACAGGAGTGCCGCAACCGCGACCTAACCTACTCAATCCCCATTTACGTCAAGGCAAAGCTGCTTATTAAAAACACCGGCGAAATCAAGGAAGAATCGCTGTTTTTCGGCAGCATTCCCTTAATGACAGCAAAAGGCACCTTCATTACCAGCGGAGCGGAACGGGTGGTGGTAAGCCAGCTGCTCCGCTCTCCCGGCGTCTCCTTTACGCTCCAGGACGATGCCTCAAGCAGCCGTAGTCTGTGCCACGCTAAGCTGATTCCCACCCACGGCGCATGGCTAGAGTTTGATACCAGCAACCGAGACGTTATTTCAGTCAAAATAGACGGAAAACGCAAAATTCCGATTACGACACTGCTACGTGCTATCGGCTACAGCAGCGATGAAGAACTATTCGAGCTGTTCGCCAAAGAGGACAACTCACCGCAACACCAGTACATTCGGTCAACCATCGAGCGGGACCGCTTAATCAACAATACCACCGATGCTCTGCTTGACATCTATAAAAGGCTGAGACCCGGCGACCCGCTTACTACCGAAAATGCGCAGAGACTGATAAAAAGCCTCTTCTTTGACTCTCAGCGCTACGACCTGGGAGAGGTCGGACGCTATAAGCTCAATAAACGGCTGGAACTTGACGAGACTAAAGAACTGCGAGTCCTGGACAAAGAAGATATCGTCAACATCGTAAGGCGCATGATTATGATCAACAACGGTGATGATGTCGCCAGCGATATTGACCACCTGGGCAACCGGAGGGTATGTACCGTCGGCGAACTTATTCGAAACCAGCTCCGTATCGGTATGCTACGCCTGGAGCGGATAGTTAAGGAACGCATGAGTATTCTAACCTCTGAGGCGGTAACTCCCAGTACGCTGGTCAACGCCCGTCCCATAGCAGCTACCATCAGGGAGTTCTTTGGCAGTTCGCAACTATCCCAATTTATGGATCAGACCAATCCACTGGCTGAAATAACTCATAAGCGCCGCCTGTCAGCCATGGGACCGGGAGGTCTATCCCGGGAGCGTGCCGGCTTTGAGGTTCGCGATGTCCACTTTTCACACTACGGCAGAATCTGCCCCATTGAGACCCCCGAGGGACCGAATATCGGTCTTATCGGCTCTTTGTCTATCTACAGCCGGATTAACCAGCATGGCTTCATCGAAACCCCGTACCGGCGTGTCATCAACGAGATGAGCAATAAGGACAAACACCTCAAGGGCAAGACGATACGTGAAGCTGTGGTTGACGACCGGGACAACACAGTAGTCGAGGCCGGTAGCGTAATTACCGATGCTGTCGCCCGCCAGTTGTCCAAACTGTCGACCAGAAAGATAAAGGTAGTGCCATTTGTATCTAACGAGATTGCTTATCTCACTGCAGATGAGGAGGACAAATACGCTATTGCTCAGGCGAACGCCAGACTTGACTCGAACGGCCAGTTCGTAGACAACCAGGTTGAGGCAAGACTGGCCGAGCGCTACATAGTGACCGTACCCGAAGAGATCGGGTTCGCGGATGTATCATCGAAACAGGTATTCAGTGTCGCCACAGCATTGATCCCGTTCCTTGAACATGACGATGCTAACCGTGCCCTGATGGGCTCCAACATGCAGAGGCAGGCAGTACCTCTGCTCCTTCCCGAGGCCCCCCTGGTAGCCACCGGAATGGAAGTCGAAGCCGCCAGATACAGCGGGGAGGTCTTCCTGACCCAGAATCCCGGCGAGGTAACCTCGGCTACCGGATCGCAGATAGTCGTTACTAAAGATGACGGTGAGCAGGATATATACCCTCTTATGAAATTTGTGCGTACCAACCAGGGCACCTGCATTAACCAGCACCCGGTAGTCGACAAAGGCGACCGGGTAGAAATGGGACAGTTTATTACTGATAGCTCAGGCACTGACAGCGGCGAGCTGGCTCTCGGGCAGAATGTCCTGTGCGCCTTCATGAGCTGGGAGGGCTATAACTATGAGGACGCCGTGATTGTCAGCAGCCGACTGGTTGAGGCGGATAAGTTTACCTCCATCCACATCTCCAAGCATGAGATTGAAGCCAGGACCACTAAACTGGGACCTGAAGAAATCACCCGGGATATCCCAAATGTCGGTGAAGAGAACCTCCGTAATCTCGATGAAACAGGCATTATTCGAATCGGCGCCGACGTCGGTCCCGGTGACATAATGGTCGGTAAAATTACGCCAAAGGGTGAAACCGAACTGTCCGCCGAAGAGAAGCTGCTACGGGCCATTTTTGGCGAGAAAGCCAGAGAGGTAAAAGACACCTCGCTAAGGATGCCTCACGGCGGGTGGGGTAAGATAATCAAAGTAAAGAAATTCGATAGTAGCAAAGGGGATGACCTGCCCGCCGGGGTCAACCAGTGGGTACAGATATGGGTTGCGCAAAAACGGAAGCTATCGGTGGGAGACAAGCTGGCCGGAAGGCACGGCAACAAGGGAGTCGTCTCAATCATAGCACCCGCTGAGGATATGCCTTTCCTACCCGACGGGACACCGATAGACATGATTCTCAACCCGATCGGCGTGCCGTCACGAATGAATTTAGGCCAGATTCTGGAAACTCATCTCGGCTGGGCCGCCCAAACACTGGGCATCAAGGTACTCACTCCGGTCTTCGACGGAGCCGATGATACCGATATAGAGGATGAACTATCCAGAGCCTGGCTGGCCCGAACGGCCGGAGCGGTAGATAATACCACCGGCAGCACAAACACAACTATGCAAATGGAAAAAGCTAAGGAATGGGTTACCAGCCAAGGCTATGACGGAGAGAAAGCATTCAGCGATGATTATCCCGGGGAGGCAAAGGAAATCTGCCTACGCCTATGGCTCGAAGATCTGAAGATACCCAGTCGCGACCTTAACCGGGAAGAGCTTGTACAGACTGTAGAAAGAGTGAGTGCCGAACGGAACCTCGCTGTTCCTGTACAGGCTAAGGTTGCACTTCGTGATGGCCATACCGGAGAACCATTCGACCAACCGATCACCGTGGGTAACATCTATATGATAAAGCTGAACCACCTGGTCGAAGATAAGGTCCACGCCCGTTCTACCGGCCCCTACTCCTTGATCAGCCAACAACCCCTGGGTGGCAAGGCACAATTTGGCGGACAGCGGTTCGGCGAAATGGAGGTATGGGCACTGGAAGCCTACGGCGCCGCGCATAACCTTCAGGAAATTCTAACTAACAAGTCAGACGATGTCAGCGGTCGAGCCAAAACATACGAGGCTATCGTCAAGAATGAAGACTTTATCCAATCCGGTGTACCGGAATCTTTCAAGGTCCTGATTATGGAACTGCGCAGCCTCGGGCTTGCTGTCAAGGTAATCAGCGAAGAAGAGGAAAAGTTAGCCCTCCCCGAGGAAACCGGGGTGGTCTCAGCACCAGTCGCCGAGCTTAAAGCTGAAGCGCCCATCGAAGCAGAAAAAGAAACA
>JAQTTS010000116.1 GCA_028710655.1 Dehalococcoidales bacterium | reverse complement strand
CTAGTTAGTGTGTTGGCCAGGCACACACCAAGAGGAGTGTCGTAGCCTACAGCCGCCTGGTCCTGCATATTACTGAACATAGAAGGATATGCAGTGACTCCTGTCGAGGATACTACCAGAGCAGTCTGTAGACCTCGTGGGTCGTCCAGGTAAATGGTCACATCGTCTACTGAGGTTGCCGCATCGTTACCTGCAATGCGGTACTCGACATAGTGACCACTAGGATAGACGGCCAGCATGCCGTCCTCGTAGGCGTTCTTTGCTCTGTCAGTCGTGTCATCCAGGATGAGTTTGATGGCCCCGACTGCATACTCGCTAGTAGAGTCAATAGTTCCCTCGTACCCGTTGGTTGCAGCAGAACCAGGAACTAGGTTTCCGTTGGTCAGCATTCTGGCTATAGGTCCGGAAGTATTGGTCTCCCCTATCTTGCCGTATCTAAGAAGTCGTCCATCGGCAAACTCTAGTCTGGAATTAAGGGGCAGCTCCTGAGAACTTGCCTGCGCATAGATGTCAGGGTCAGGAAGAGAATGAGTGTGGAAGCAGGATGGAGGCAGCCATAGGACTGCCCCTCCTCTATTGATGAGTTTATGTACTGGTCTGCTTACAATCTCGGCCATTTTCTTTTCTCCCTCTCTAGACTTTTAGGGTTGCTGACAGTTTCTGTCAGCTTCCCGCATCCATGAGAATCGTAGACTACACCGTCACTGCCGCATCGCCGATGTCCCAGATGCGCGCCAGGCAATGGGTCGAGGGCAGAATGGGCGCACCGTAGGTCACCAGTCTGATGCCACCGGCGTCGTAGTCTTCCAGTTCAGGGAACCTGACCAGCTTGTAGAGGTCACCAACTCCCTGGGTCTTGCCGAACGCGAAGACCAGGCCAGGGTTACTTCCATCTAGCTGACCGTTGCCGTACTTGACACCGAAGATGGAGTAGTACCTTGTACCGCTGGTGTATTTGGCCCTGGCATCAGACGACGCCCCAGTTCCAGTATCCACCTGCTCAGCTACGAGGTAGTCAGTCCTGGTGATGGGGATACCATCCCAGAAGAGCACCCTCTTCCCGATGTCGTTGAACCCCTGAGTCAGGAAGCCGAGGTTACCGGCCACGTTGTAGGCCAGGCCGGCGAAACCTTTCTCCTGGTAGGCTGCGTCTAGCCACCGGATGATTTCGAAGGGGGCCAGAATCTCGTCGCAGCCGTGGAGCATAGAGTCAACCATGACTCTCAGGTAGTGCAGACTCAGCCCTGCGTGCGCCTGGTCAATGTTCTTCGGGTCATTGCCGAGAGCCGAAGTGGTATACGCAGTGCCGTGCTCTGCCGCCAGAGCGTGGTATCCGTCGAAGCGAGTGGGAGTGCCATCGTAGGTGGTGTCGGCATAGATGAGCCGGTCGCCTATCTTCCGCCTCAGGCCCTTCTCACACTCAAGCAGCATCCTGGCCTCGTAGTTGTTGTACGTGCCATAGATGCCTTCGACATAGTGGTCAAGTTTGCGCTGGACGTATACCCGACGGAGAGTAGATTCCTTCTCGTCGTACTCGACGTCCTCGCTCCAGGTCAGTTGGTCACCGATGTCAGTCTCGACGACTGCATCTTCGACCGTGGTCTTCTCCCGAAGCCACTCAATCTTCAGTCCAGTCCCTGCGGCCTGCGCCATAGAGATTCTGTCAAGCGGGTTGGCCCTCTTGACATCTTCCTCAAAGACGCCAGGTATCTTCATGGACTGGGTAAGTTTCTGGGCCTCGGCTAGAGTCTTCCAGTGCCCACCGGAATCAGCCATTAGCTTACCTCCCTAAGGATTTCCTGGCACATTCCTAGTGCCTACCATTGGTGTTGCCTCGAGAAGTTTCTTAGCCCTGTCCATAGGAGTCATATCAGTCGTAGCGCCACCGCCAGGGACTGCATACGGGCCAAGTCCTCCTCTTGAGTTGCCCAAAGCCTTCAGTACTGCCTCGAATGCAGCTAGGTCAGCATCTGACTTGCCCTTCAGTTGCTCGGCAGTAATGGTGCCTCTGCTTGCCTGGATGATGGCCTGGCGTCTGATTTCCAGCAGAGATTCACTGGCACTCTTAGCTGCCGCCCTTGCATCGTCGGCTTCCTTCTTCAGCTTCGCCACCTCTTCAGCAGAGGCAGCACCGGAACTACCGGCCTTAGAGAGTTCTTGAATCCTTGCGTTTGCTTTGGCGAGTTCAGTCTGCGCATTGGAGATTTCCAGCTTGAGAGTATCTGCCGCTTGGCTGTGAACTCCTTGCGCTTCCTCTAGTCGCTTCTGCAAACTCTCCTTTGCGGCTATCAACTCATGCTCGTAGACTACCTTCTTCCCATCCACCAGCATCTTGCCGTCTTTCAACTCGAACTTCGGCGCTGCCGGAGGAGTGGCTGGAGGAGTCGCGGGAGCATCGTTTCCTGCCACAGGAGGAGCACCTTGTGTTGGTTCAGCCATTTCTCAATCTCCTATCCTTGAGTATAGCACACAGTCACGTAAGCTGTCAAGGATAATCAATTAGCATAGAATATAATAACGTATTATTGTTTATCGTCTTCCTGCCATCTCTGGCCTCATGTACTGCTTGACTAGTGATTCGTACTGCTGCTTAGCCTGCTCAGTTTGGACAGTGTCAGTCTTGCCAAAGAAGTATAGCCAGGCGTCGGTAGTCTGGTCAATGTATCTCATCCGCTTTCTGGCCAATGCTACCTTCGACTGGAATCCACTGATGAGCTTCTGGCCATCAGGCCCAATAGCACTTTGGAGAGTGGCTCTCTCCTGACCACGCGCAACTTCAAACCGGCGGATAGTATGCCTCTGCTCATCAGTGTATTCTTGCAGCACTAGAGACCTTACCGCATTATAGCTACGGAAGTAGTCTCTGCTTACCTGCCAATAGAGTTTCTCCATAGGATTCCAGTCAAACTGAATGCGTTCTAGAAGACGCTGGCTAAACTCGTTCGGTAGAGACTCTAGCAGGGCATCTATGTTAGCATAGTAGGCGTCAAAGTCGTACTCGTCCCTACCGCTGTCTATGTTAAACCTCTTTTCAGGCTTAATGTCATAGTACAGACGCATTAGCTCTTCAGGCCATGACCGAGTAGGAACTACCTGTCCTCTGTCGCGAAGAACTTTCTCTCTCTCATCCAGTGTCTTAGGCACATCAGGATAGTCTCGCTTGCCTATCTCAGACTGAGCAGTAGATATCTTGTCTAGTAATGAGGCTCTAGCATCAGTCCACTGAGATGGAGATATCTGGCCTGCAATCATCTGAGTAGTCAGTTCATCAATGCTATCTGATGTCTTGTTTCCCTGCTCATCGAACACGCCTGTATGCCTGTACTCCTCAGACAGCTTCTCGATGGCATCATAGTAGTTCTGGATTCTGACATCAAGGTCTTGCCAGCTACTCGGGTATAGCGAGGTCGTAACTCCACGCCATCGCTTGTACTGCTCATTGGAGTAGACAATCTTCTGTTGCAGAGGGTCTAGCTTGTAGTAGTCGCTGAACCGTTTGCCAGTCGCCGGATAGAACTGATTGATTCTCTCCTGCACTTCAACAGGTACTCCAGTCATCTTAGCAATCAGTTCCTGCTGGTCTTTCAGCATCTGAGTGTACTCAGGTGGGCGCAGTCGGAAGATACCGAACTGCTCGAACAGCGCACCCTTGAGGCCAGTAGCAGACGCTGCCGCATTGTCCCAGAGTTTCTGCTCATCTGCTGTCAGTGCAATCTTAGTCTTCTTCTTCCTCCACAGCTCATCTGCGTCGTAGCCCCACTCGCCAAGAGTCAGCATAGTCAGATAATCTCTGAACCTGTCAGGGAAGAAGTGCTCTCTGACATAGCCAGCTTCTTTAGGAAATAGTTGTGCTGCCATGTCAAGCGGAGTCTTGACCCAGCCTGGAGCAACCTCACCCCACTCTGGCTTACCGCTAGTAGCACCGAAGGCTATGATAGGCAGCATGATGTGAGCGCCAGGGTAGAAACCCATCCTGCTGATAGAGTCGACTATCTTCATACCAGGAAAGGCATCGTAGTATTCAGGGAAGTCCCGCATCATCAGACGCCTGAATCCACCCATGAAGACTGTACCGCGTAGAGGGTTGAACTGAATGTCAGTGCCAGGAATGGCTACATATCCTTGGTCAGTATTATCACGGTAACGGTTGACTGCAGTTCCAGTTACAGGATGCTTGAAGGCCTCGCGCAGTAGCCAAGGATATCTCTGCCACTCGTAGGTCCAGAAGGGGTAGATAGTTCTCATGGCTGCATCTGCCATATTGCGGTGGTCGTAGTCAGGAAAGTCCATCTCAAATTGGCCTCTGGCCTTCATCATGGCCGAGTCTTTGGCCTTAATCCATTCAGGAGACTGATAGTGAGGCAGCTTATCCAGGTCGTCTGCCACACTGGTTAGGTATGTTTGGAACTTCACAAAGTCGGCCTCACTAATCTTCTTGGTCGCGTTGAGGTTGTGCAGTTCCTTCCGGATGTCTTCCAACTGCATCATGGCAGGAGTCAGCGGCTCGTTGGCTACTGCCTTAGGGTCAAGACCAAGGTTGGCGAACATCTGGTCGTAGACATCGCCGATTGCCTCTTTACTGAAGCCTATTTCCTCAGCGGTCTTGTTGACCTTAGCCGCTGCTTTCTTGGCTCGACTGTACACCCAGGATACAAATCCTCTCTTCGGCCTGATAGTGGCCATCGCACCAGCCTTAGTCAGTGCCTGGTTCAGATTGTCTCCAGTAGTGCCCATGAGATAGGCCACATGCGCTGGAGCTATAGGTTCCTGCATCTGAGGAGGAATCCATGCAGGCTCAGTGATGTCTACTCCTAGACTATTCATCATCTGGAGCTTAAGGTCCTCGACCTTGTCCAGCAGTTCTTCCTCCATAGCCCAGTACGGTTCCCATGCCTCAGCAGACCGCTTAGCCTCCAGCATATCCCAGAAGGAATCGTCCCTCTTACCTCTAGGAGTCTTGCTCATTGCGTCCTTAATTATCTGCCGGTCTAGGTCACGAGTCGCCATAGCGTTGGCATGACGGAGGCGGATAGCATCAGTGAACGCGTCTAGTCGAGTCAGCTGGTCTGGCTTCAAGTTCAAGGCCTTATCCGGTACGCCAAAGTTATCCTGAAAGAACTTCTTGATAGCGGCTACCCTCTCTGGAGTCTTCTCGATACCGAACATCTTGAAGTACTTCGGCTCAACATGGTCAAGGATACCGCCCACATAGAGCTCAAACATATGAGCCTGCTGTTCGTCATAGAAGACATACCAAGGCTCCAGCCTGTCGCCTACCAACCATGACCTGTCATTCAGCAACTGAACCGACGGAGGCATATCCTTCAGTCCAGGATTCGATGCAGCGGCTGTCTTTGCCCGCTCAATACGGGCAGTAATATCTCCGGTTACATCCTTACTGAATCCGGAGAACTGCTCTATCCACTTGCTAATTAGTCTGTAGTCGCCTGTATCAACCCTTCCGCCAGTTGCAGCATGGTATATCTCGTGGTAGATGGAGTCCGCATTGATTCTACCTCGAGGTGGAAAGGTTATAGTTCTGGTAAGATGGTCATACTGCGCCAGCACTCCAGACGGAACCTTACCAGTACGTACTATCCTTACCATACGGCGAAGACTGGTGGGCAGTTGGTTGATGGCCTTCAGTACCAGTCCCTTGGCCTCATCCCCTAGTCCTTCCCAAGTAATCTCCTGCGGCTGGACAGATACATTCCTAGCTGCGTTCTTGATGTTGTCCAGAATCTGCTCGACACTGTCCCTACTCTTACCCAGGAAATCACCAAGCAACTCGGCAGACTTCTGATGAAACATATCTGCCTCATTGCCCTTCAGCTTCCTTGCCCTAGCTCGAGTGATAGACCTAACCTCACTGATGCGCTCTCCGATACCCTGTGAGAGGTCACTGATGAACGACAACTCTCGTAGAAGTTCATCGCTATTCTCCGGTACAAATTGCACAGCCTCGACTACCATCTTGTCCAGAATATCTGCCTCAGCCACAAGAGTAGCGATATTGAACTCTCTAGCGGCATCCCTGAACGCATCTATCCTGGCATCAATGTTCTTCCAGATAGTGCCGTTGAGGACTTCCTCCCTAATTCCGGCCTTGATGGGACTGTAGATATCCTCGGCCTTATCGAGAGTCTTGTTCAGCTTTCGCAGTGCATTCCTTCGCTCCAGTAGGTCTAGAGGTATATCCTGTGAACGAATTGTCGCAGGCCCATTGATGGCATCCTGCTGAAGAACTCGAAGTAACTCTGCCTTCTCCCGCTTGTTCCAGGTAGTCACACTATCAAGAAGCGACTGATGCTTCTCGAACACTCCAACAATAGAGTCTACCTGCTCCGGAGCAACCTCATACAGGAATCTCTTGAACTGCTTAACAAGATACCAAGCTCTCTGCTGAGTGCCGATGTCTCCGAACATATCGTTCCAGTCCTGGAGACTCCGCATCTTGTATTCCTTACCACCGAAGTTTATGCTGATGCCGGACTTTTGCACTCCAATAGTGCCTAGTATCTCAACGCTGCCATCAGGAAGTCTGCGCTGAATTACCTGCGGA
>JAQTTS010000115.1 GCA_028710655.1 Dehalococcoidales bacterium | reverse complement strand
TACAGTATCCGGCGGAGAGGGTGGGATTCGAACCCACGCTCCACTGAACGCGGAGACCGCTTTTCGAGAGCGGCACCATAAACCACTCGGACACCTCTCCCAACTTCAGATTCTATCCTAAAACCTCATCTCAGGGCAAGCCTGATACAGCTACCGGCCCGGCATCCTGCTTGAGATACTACTTTACGAACTTGCCGCCATTTTTACACTCTATATTTTCGGCATCTACGCCTTTTTATCTCCGGCGTGGGGGTAGGGGGGTTTACCACTGGAAAAAGTTATGTTATAATCACAAGTTGGTTGTTGAGCGATTTTTCCCATGCGTGGGAGAGCCTCCGCTGTGATCAGGGTTCTTCCTCTTCTTATGACATCGCAGGTTGGTTTCTTGTTCTGATTAACCGATATAGAATAGCGTGGGTTGGAGGCAGTGACGACTCGAGATATACGCCAGTAAACGGTAAGTCCTCTCTCTGTGTCAGTCAACCCGAAAGTTCTCAGGAAAGAGGTGTACTATGCCTGCTGAGGAAATAACAAGTAGCGTTGAAATGATTGAGGTTGAAGCGGAAAAGGCTCTCAAGGAAGCTCGGCGTCGTGCCAGTGAAATTATTCTCAAAGCCAAGGAAGAAGCCCGGGTTATTCTTGCCTCCGAAGTTTCACTGGACGAGGTGAAGCGGGAGTGTGAGCGGACTCTGGATACGGCCAGAGAAAAGGCGGCCCGGGAGATCGAGCAGTCGAAGAAGGATGCCTCTGAGATTAGAGCCGGTTCCGTTAAGAAGGCGGCCGAGATTGCCGACCGCATCGTGAATATCGTCAGCGGAGCCGGTCTGAGATGACTCCACCGATAATCGTCAATTCTCCTGAATCGATGGTTAAGGTGAGAGTCGTTACTCTTAAGGACTATGCCGAGCAGACCCTAAAGACCCTGCATAAAGCCGGGGTCCTTCACGTTGAGGAGGCCAAAGAGCTAAAGCCGGTAGACAGGGCGGCTATCGAGAGCCAGCGAAAGGAAGCTAATGAACTGGCGACCTTCGTTAACAACATGCTGGGCTACCTCACCGAGAAAGAAGAGGTCCTGCCTGATGAAGACGTCGAGGTGGTATACACCCGCCCATTTTCCGATCTCAGCCGGGAAGTACGGTCATTGTACACCCGCTTCGCCGGACTGTACGAAAAGGCGGTCAAGACCGACAACGAGATTCGGGAGCTGACCGAGCAGAAAAGACATCTCGGGCTGCTCACTCAATACTACGATCTTAAGCTGAAGGACCTGGAATTCTCCGGAGACTACCTTTTTTCCCGGGTCTTTGTTTTATCTACCGAAGCATACCAGACTTTACGCGATGAGATTCAAGGTTACCTTTTTGAAAGCTCTGTTGCCACTGTGGAAGATGAGACCGTTCTTTACCTTATTGCCAAGGTGGAGAACCGGAATGCCATCGAATCTCTGATTAGCGGTTCCGGAGGCAGGGCCCTGCTGATACCGGACGGCAACCAAACCCTGGGCGGGTTTCTTAACAATGCCGAGACCAAGCTGCAGAAACTTGAGGAAAGCCTGTCCGTGACCTATCAGGAACTCCAGAATAAGGCCAGGCAGGACGTAAAGACGCTTGCTCTCTTTAAGGGTGCGCTGACAGCAGAAAGACAGCGGCTATCGGTCTTAAGCCGGGCCTGTGAAGCGAAATATGTCACCTCGGTGGAAGGATGGATACCGGCAAACAGCGCTGAGGCACTGGTCTTTCAGCTTAAGGATAACGTAGAGTATATCTTTATTGATACCAGGGAACCGGAGGATTCGGAAGAACCACCCACCAAGATGAAGAACCCGGCTCCGATGAGGCCATTCCAGGTTGTGGTCAATCTGTTTGCTACTCCTAAATACAGGGAATGGGATCCGACGCCCATTGTCGCCTACTCTTTTGCTGTCTTCTACGGAATGATGATAGCCGATGTGGTCTATGGGGCAGGGATGATACTGGTTAGCCGGTTTCTGGTTCCCAAATTCCTCGGCGGAGCCAAGTCCGAGGCAGTGATGCTGCTGCAGAGGGTGCTGTATATCTGTGGTGGAGTCGGCCTTGTCCTGGGTCTGCTCAGCGGCAGCTACCTGGGCAATATTCACACCATGTTTGAGCTCGGGGATCCCGTTCTGGTTACCGGTATCGCCCGATTACTGCAAAATCCGCTAGTCTTTGTCATACTGACGCTTTTTATCGGTTTCATCCATGTCAATATCGGCAATGTACTGGCTCTCATCAAGATGGCCAAGGAGAGAAACCGTGGTGCCATAGTTGCCAAGGTAGGGCTTTTTTCCCTTCAGTTCGGCGCACTCTATATCGTACGCGCTATAATGAATGTGGATATTCCCTCCGTGCTTGGCCTTATTGCCAGGATGCCTCAATTTCCCCCTCAGGTATACGATGTCTCCCTGTACTTTGCCGTCGCCGGGATAGGTATGATAGTCGCCGGTAATATTATTGAGAAGGGTGGACTCGGGTCGATATTCTGGCTTTTTGATATTACCGGCATCCTGGGTGATATTATGTCTTACGCCAGAATCGCCGGTGTTAGTCTGGCTACCTACTACCTGGCTACAGTGTTTAATATGCTGGGGCCCCTATTCAGCGACCTGTTGCCTCTCTCCGGTATGGTCGGTGTCATCGCCGGTGGTGCTCTAACCGTTCTAATTCTGGTCATCGGACATACTGTTAACCTGTTACTCAGTATCCTGACCGGGTTCATCCATTCGCTCCGGCTGTGTTTTGTTGAGTTCCTGTTTAAGTTCTATGACGGAGGGGGCAGGATATATAGTCCATTTAAGTTGATTAAGCGGTCACCAGTATTGGTGGGAGCAAAATCTTAGAAAGGAAGTGTGAAAAATGGTAATTGACCCATCATCTCTAGCTATTCTCGGTGGTGCCTTGGCCCTGGGCGGTGGTCTGGCCGGCGCCTCGGTCGGGATAGGCAAGGCAGGCTCCGCCGGGGTAGCTGTCCTCTCTGAGGACAGGGGACAGCTCAGGAATGTCATCATGCTGGTATCCTTACCGATGACACAGGCCTTCTACGGGCTCATCATAATGATACTGATTACCTCTAATGTCGTCGATAAGCTGCCCGCGACTGGTGGAGGCGGCTTTGCCGTGCTCGGTCTTGGTATTATGGCTGGCCTGGCCGAGTATTTCTCGGCAGCCTGGCAGGGCGCCGTGTGTGCGTCGGGTATCTCTCTCCTGCCCAAGACGAGAGGGAAGATATTGACTCACAGCATGATGCTGGCTGTGTTTGTTGAGTTGCTGGGTGTCCTCGGGATGGTCTTCCCTATCATGCTGATGAGCATGTTAGGGCTTATGTAGGAGTATCTTAGATGACAGGAATGGATAAAATAGGCGAAGCCATCCTGGATAAGGTAAAGGTTGAGGCCGATGGTATTATAGCGGAGGCCGAGGCTAAGGCTAATCAGGAGATAGAACAGGCTAAGCAGCAGCAGCTAGCCAGGCTGGAGGAGGAGAAGAGCAGGATTCTCCGGCAGGCCGGTGAGGAAGCTACCCGGATTGAGGCTCAGGCTACTGTGAAGGCTCGTCAGGAACTGTCCCGGGCCAAGTCCGATGTAATCAATGTGATAATCGATAGGGTGAGAAAGGAGCTTGCCACAGGCTCGAGAGACGAAGGTTCATTGGTAAGCCTGCTCAAAGAGGCCTCTGCCCTCCTTGGCACGGCTAAGGGCAGGGTCTACCTTTCCGCTAAAGATATCGGCAGAATAAAAAAGGCCCTGGCCGGTGATAAGGGTCTGGCTGCCAGGATAGTGGAGGTCAAGGAGTATGACTGCAGCGGTGGGGTCATCGTCGAGGATGTCGAGGGCAAAATCCGAATAGACGATACCTACGAAACCAGGCTGGAGATACTGCTGCCGAGATTGCTGCCGGAAATAGGCAGGGAACTCTTTCCAGATTAATCGGAGTTAATTGTGTCCAACGCAGAATATGCTTTTATGTCGGCTTACCTGAAAGGGGCCGAGGCCAGGATGGTTGCTCCTGATGATATCCACCGGCTGTCCCGGACTGCTGCCGTACCTGATGTGATGGAGGCCATCCGGGATACCGAGGTCGGCAGGTACCTTGAGACAGCATCGGTCAAGACTTTCGATGACGCCGACCGCTGCTTATGGCAGTATTTTGGCCAGTGCCTGGAGCGGTTGGAAGGTCTGAGGCTTATGCCGGGTGATATGTGTAAGGTACTGAACGCCTACAAGATGAGGTACGATATTATCAACATCAAGGCCGTTCTGCAGAGTATCCCGACCGGCAAGCAGGCCAACCTGATACCGGTGGGGGTTATTCACATGCGCGGGCTGCTGGATGAGCTTGGCCGTGCCATTAGTGTTGACGCTGTTGTCCGGCTACTGGTCGAATGCGGACTGGGGGCCTATGCCTCTATTCTCAGAGAGTATGACGGAGGGCATGAGACAGGACACAAGCTGCAGATGGAAGCGGGATTGGATGGAGAGTATTACAAGAACCTCCTGGATACGGCAAAAGATGTGGAGGACGGTTTCATTCTGGCTAAGACGTTCGGGCTTAGCGTCGATTTGATCAACCTTAAGATTGTCAGCCGTGCCGTCATTGCGGAAATGGGGGCGGCGGTCTCCGGCTGCATCATAACCGGGGGGTATCTGCTTTCTAACCAGGCGGTTACGGAACTGCTATCCGGCAAACTGGCTGATATTCCCAATGCCTTAGGGGGTACTCCATACCGTGGTATTGCGGACGAAGTAGTAGCCAGCTATAACCGGACCAAAAGCATCACCGCCGTTGAGGATATTATCGACAGACAAAAGTTCAATCTGCTTAAGGAGATGCTCTCGCCACGGGTGATGAGTCCTCTGGTGATTGCCTGGTATTTAACTGTCAAAGAGGTGGAAATAAGAAACCTGAGGCTGATAATAAAGGCGGCTTTCGATGGTATATCTGTGGATGAAATAAAAGAGTATCTGGTGTTCTGATAGTGGTAGAAGTAAAGCACCTGGGTATAGCTGTAATCGGGAACAAAGACCTGGTCAACGGGCTGAGACTGGCCGGGATAAGCAGGTATCACATAATAGAGGACGGCGCCAGTGTCGAAGAGATCAGGAAGGCCGTCGGCGAAGAACTGGCTGAACCCGGTGTCGCCATAATAGTGATGCTGGAAGAGTATGCCAGACATATTGATGACCTGCTGGCCCGGATTCAGGGAAAAAGGGTCTCGCCGCCGGTGGTTGTCGAGGTCCCCTCGAGATACGGTACGCGCTATGAGGATGTCGCCCAGTATTACAAGGCTTATATCAGGAAATTTATCGGCTTCGATATAGAAATCTAGGCGTGTTTTATGGAGGAGATAAGATATGGGTAAAATATGGCGCATCTCCGGACCTCTGGTCATCGGCGAAGATATGAAGGGGGCCCAGGTTTATGAGATTGTTGAGATAGGCAGTGATAGACTGGTCGGAGAGGTAATCGGCCTGGAGGAGGATAAAGCAATAATCCAGGTACATGAAGATACCCAGGGGCTCAAGGTTGGCGAGGCAGTTAAGGGGACAGGGACCATTTTAACCGCCGAACTGGGCCCCGGGCTTCTGGGGTCTATCTATGACGGACTGCAGAAGTCACTAACCGTACTGCTGGAGAAAAACTCGTTTATTGAGCGCGGCGCCAAGGCATTCGCCCTGCCGCGTGATAAGAAGTGGCACTTTACCCCTACGGTCAAAGTAGGTGATGCCGTCGGAGAAGGCGATATTATCGGGACTGTTCCCGAGACCCATCTTGTCGAACACAAGATAATGGTCCCGGTAGGAATGAAGGGTGTCATCAAGAAGATAGTTGAAGGTGATTATACCGTCATTGAGCCGGTAGCGTTGCTGGGAGAGGATGGCGGCGGCGAGAAAGAGATTACTATGATGCAGAAATGGCCGGTGAGGAAGCCCCGCCCGTACAAGAGGAGGTTCGCTGCCTCCAAGCTGCTTGTTACCGGTATGAGGATCCTCGACTACATGTTCCCGCTGGCGCTCGGCGGTAAGGCGGCGATACCCGGCGGCTTTGGCACCGGAAAGACGGTCGCCCTCCAGCAGCTTGCCCGCTGGGCTCAGACACAGATCAATATCTATGTCGGCTGCGGCGAACGGGGTAATGAGATGGCTGACGTGCTGCACAGCTTCAGAAGACTGAAGGATCCGAAAACGGGGATGCTGCTGCAGGAGAAGGAGATATTTATCGCCAATACTTCCAATATGCCGGTGGTAGCTCGTGAAGCGAGTATCTTCGTCGGCATTACTATGGCAGAGTACTTCCGGGATATGGGCTATGATGTACTGCTGGTCTGCGATTCGACATCACGGTGGGCGGAGGCGATGAGAGAAATCGGAGGGCGTCTTGAGGAGATACCCGGTGAAGAGGGCTTCCCGGCCTATCTTGGCTCACGGCTCGCCTCATTCTACGAGCGGTCCGGGCTGGTGGAATGTCTGGGGGGACCGGAGAGGAACGGTTCGGTAACCGTAACCGGGGCAGTCAGTCCGCCGGGGGCTGACTTCAGCGAACCGGTAACACAGAACACGCTTAGAATTGTGGATGCCTTCTTTGCCCTGGATACTGCGCTGGCCAACAAGAGGAACTTCCCAGCGATAAACTGGCTGA
>JAQTTS010000114.1 GCA_028710655.1 Dehalococcoidales bacterium | reverse complement strand
CCAGGCGCATGGCCACCTCTGGATGCTGGGTATAATTGAATATGCAGTAGAGGATTCGTATTATACCCACGCCGGTCAATGTCTGGCGCAGGCAGCGACCATGCAGGCTGTATTAGATATAGCTGGTATTGGTAATTACCGGATTCAAAGCTTCACACTTGAACCCGGTCTTTTTGGCCATGATTACGTCTACATTCCTGAATACGATGTATTTGTGGATAACGGAAGATTTAATAAAACGGCGCCAGTATATCATAAGAGCGTCCTTTACCATATCCAAGGTGGTTGGCCGCTGGAAATGATATGTTTCCTGGCACAAGATGACAAATGGGCTTCCTTAGAACACGCGCCCCAGTATTCTGGCACTCTACCTCCTCTGGAAGCTATTGAAATTCTCAATCATCTCAAGAGCATACACGGCGATAATTTAAAAGGGCAGGTGTGGTATCCCAGAACACCACGACTGGCTATTTCTTTTGAAGAGCTAATTAGCGAACTCGAAACACAGCAAGTGAGCTGGACGCCATTGATGCTGCCATGATTTCATCGTAGCAAATTAACCCTTGACATGTTAAATCTATCAACAACACATCCACTTACATATTTCAAGCGTAAGACACTAACAATTAGATTGTTATGAGGTAACAATTCATCGTTTCGTTCAGCGGGAGGTAAGCCACTTACCGGATACGATCAACGCTCAGGCATGCTATGCCCCTATCTTCCCAAGTAGTTACCAGCAGGTCACCCACCAAGGTGGTATGAGGCCTGTTGGCCTCATCAGAGACAAGGATTTCCCTCTCCACGATTACCCCGTCAGGATCCAGTACTAGGCGCTCCAGATCTCCACTGTCATCTGGCAATGGAGAACCCGGCCGCGGCGCTTTCTGCTCTGCAGACACACCCGTGTGAATACGAACATGCATGATAATATAGCCACTATCCAAGCAAACGGCCGTGGCCATCGCTGCATTTGTATTGCTTTCGTTCATCACTGTTTTGACATTTACCGGTTGCCATGAATTATCAAATTGGATGATTTTAATACTGCTGGCCACCAGTGGGTTTAGCGTCCCGGAGGCAAACAGGAGGTAACCCCCATCTACAGGAATAGCGCTGGAGCCATTGGCATGAGTGTAAACACCCCCGCCTATACGCACCTGTCCAACCTTTTTCATCTCGACATTAAAACGGTGAACGGTATAGCCGTAGCCTGGAGCGAAATGTCCGATAGCCACGCCATCTGGTTCAGCCACGAGGAACATGTCATTGGTAGGACCATCCGTGTGTTTGACAGGAACAAGAACCAGACGCTGGAAATCCTTATCCAGCTTGAGCAGGTAACTGGCAGTATCCCCGGCTACGGGAAAGACCAGCCAGTGATATTCATGAGCGAAAATATGCCAGTGGTCGCTAATCGGCACCCTATCAAGCAACATCTGCTGACGCTACATCAGAAATTATGTTCATGTCAGCTATCCAAAGTAAGATTATATAACATTGTATTGCTGAACCGTTATTCCAGTTAAGTACGGATGCCCGTAATTGCTGGCCTATTGCCAGCGAAGCTGTTCCATATTAATCCGCGTAACCTCGATGTCAATAGGATTAGCAGCACCTTCATGTATCACCGTGAGAAGCACTATGGTGCCTACCTTACCCCTGATTCTAAGTGTCAACTCGCCCTCTCTCATTTGCGAGTAGTTCACTCCATCCACAGCGGTTATTATATCTCCCGGTCTGATTCCAGCTTCAGACGCCGGTGAATTTTCCGCCAGCTTTTCTACCAAAACTCCTTTATCAGTGTATTTGATTGAAACTCCTATACCCCCGCTGCTAAGTTCAATAATCTTATCCCAATCATCACTGTTCGGTTTTGCCGTTATGGAGACGATCTTTCCATCGCGGACTTGAACCTCGAAGCTGGCATCGATACTGTCCAAACCTATGATGCGAAATTCATCACTGCTTATCTCTGCGGTAAAGCTAACCTTATCGCCATCGACATGGTACTGGCTCGTGATTAAATACTGCTGATCCCATTTAGCAGCTTCCTTCAGGGCCGCTTCGTATTGAGCCTTGCCTTCAATCTTTACTCCAGGCGGATCCTGGAGTAAAACGAAATCGTCTGCCAGAAAACTGAGACCTTTTTCGATATCACCACTATTGAAAGCTTCGATTGCTGCTTTAACAACATCCGCCGGATTTACTTCCTGCGTTTTGTCTGCCTTGGCACACCCCGTCAGCAAAACGACTGCTACCAGCAATATAATGAGTATCTTTTTCATCATTCTCTCCATATATAGTTCAGAGTCCTTTTGGTGCCGCTGCCACTTTACTGTAGTCCACTTAGTTCAGCACGTGTGATTTCCATATTAATCGGGATAGCTACCCCTTCACAAGCGACGGTCAAGCTAACTTTGCTTCCTACCTGGCCCATCAACCGTAACTGTGCCTCCTGCGGCCTCGTCATTTCAGAACAACCGAGTTTGTCAATAGTAACTATCAGGTCGCCGGGTTTTATCCCTGCTTTCTCTGCCGGTGAATTGTCGGTTACCTCCGACACCCTGATTCCGTTGTCAGACCCTCTCACTCCCATCTCAAGCTGGACACCGATACTTCCCCTGGTAAGTTCATCCAGCCTGTCAGAATCATCCTCATTCTCTATAATGGTGAAAGAGCTGATCTTGCCATCCTGAATAATAAACTCAAGACGTGCGCGCGTTTGCTCCGTACCGAACAGCTTGTAATGGTCGCTACGCATATTAGCCGAAAACGTTACTTTATTGCCATCAACATTATAGGAGTTCGTCGCTGACCAGTGGAAATTCCAGCCTGCCAGGAATTCCAGTATACCCTTTATCTGCTCTTTCCCTTCAAACACCAACCCGGCATGGTCTTGACGGAATACCATGTCATCCGATACGAGTCCGAGGCAGGTATCAATATCGCCTGCAAAGAGGGCTTCTTCGAAGGACTGGACGGCCACGTTTTCTGGCTCAGCTGCTTCTGGAGTCTCCTCGACTGTCCCACAGCCAGCGAGTGGAAGTACCAATGCCAGCATGATAAACAAAGCAATTCTCATTTTTATATTCACACACATTTCTCAACTAAGGCCTCGATTCAATTCCCGATAAGTTCGCTTTCCATACCCCGTAATTCACCAGCCCAAGCAAGAGATACCTGCTGTCAGTCGTGAGCACCAGGTTTTCCACGACATTATCCCTTACCTGGTTATCAGTGCTCGGCAGCCCCGTGTTTGCCGCCTGCCAGCTTTCTCCAGCATCCCTGCTTATAAAGAATCCCTTGTTCGTGCTCAGGAACAATATGTCATGGTTCGGCGGGTAAATCAGGAGCGTGTAGAACTCGCTTCTTTCATCAAGCCCGTTCATAATCTTGAACCAGTTCTCTCCGCCGTCTACCGATTTCATAACCACGCCGCAGAATTCATTTCGATGACAGAAACCTTTGTTCTGCCCATTCTTTGTTGAAGTGTACATGATATCCGGGTTTCTGTCATCGATGGCTACCGTGTAAGGCCATTGCTCCGAGGGCATACCGTTGCTTATCATCTCCCATGTTTTACCGCCATCGACCGATTTCACGACCCCATTATAGGTGCCAGCAAACAATACGTTGTGGTCATGAGGATGCATGGTGAGTGAGAAGATACCGTCGTTTCCCAGTCCCAGGCTGGAATCTATCCAGTTGTGCCCGTTATCTTCGCTGATAAAAAACCCGCCCGGGAAATGGCCGAGGTAGACCTTTCCGGGAACATCAGGATCGAAGAGCAGTGAACTGAACTGGTACATCCTCCGCTCCCAGGGGCTCCACCAGCCGCTCCCCAGCGTCCGGCCAAGGTTCTGCCACTGCCCGCCAGAGGAATTAAACCGGTATATCCCGTAGCCGGCCGTCCCCACGTAAAGCTGGACATCCGCCCGGTCTACCGTCACTTTGATATCGTCCACGTAATAATGCGCGTTGTCAAGCGTCTCGAAAGCGATAGCCCCATTGAGTAGCGGCGCGGGGTCTATATAGTTGATTTTAAGGACGTCGTCTATGTAGACCTTGATATTGGCGCCCTTGACCTCTACTTTAAGAGCATACCACCGTTTGGCGTTGTAAGTACCGGGGCTTTCCGCCAGACCGTGAGCGAACTCCTGCCACTGGTGGAACTGCTTGGAAAGATGCAAACCATTCTGGTACAGTGCCATGAAGTACCTTCCTTCGGAAGATTTCCTGACATTGATGTGCACACCGTTCCCGAAGTCGACCGGCTTGATCCTGGTTTCGAAGGTGTAGTCCTGCCAGCTTTCCAGGCCAGCATTCGCCCACTTGTGACCAATTCCTTCAAGGACGTAGCTACCGTTATCCTGTACTACCTTCCAACCGTCGTCCAGACGCCAGCCGTCGCTATTTCTGTCTTCAAAATCACCGGTAAAAGGTTCCAGCCCCGGAGAGATAATTTGCAACGAGGTTACATCAAGCGTCTGCAACCCTTCATTCATCTCTTCCCAGTTGGCTCCTTCGTCTCTGGTTACATACACTCCCTCTTTGGTGGCGGCATAGACCGTGTCCGGATTAGCGGGGTCGATGACTACCTGCCTGATGTGCTTCCCGAACAGCCCTACCGGAACATTGAGCACCATGCCGTCATAGGACTTGTAAATCCCCTTTCCCCAGGTGCCTATCCACATGTTGTTGGGGTCGTTCGGATTGATGGCCAGAGCATAGTAGCCTTCCTGTAAGGGATAATCCACTATAGCGCTGGGAGTGATGGCATTCCTATCTTTAAAGGTGCGCCCGCCGTCCGTGGAGGTGAACATGCCGCCCGGGTAGGATGTAACGTAGATGTTATTTGAATTGGTCGGGTCAACCTCTATCTTCAGGTTGTAGACCGCCGGTACGGGTTTGTTAATCCGTTCGGGTTTCCATGTCAGCGAATGGGTGCCTATGTTGTAGTCTCCCGAATAGACCCCGCAGCCCTGAGTCCCGACGTATATCTTATCGCCCCCGACGGCGCAGGATGTCAAAACCGTGGTGTCCAGCCCTGAGTTAAGGCTCTGCCAGGTTTCCCCGCCGTCGGCGCTCATTTGCAGACCGTCCACCAAATCGGCGGCGAAAAGTACGTTATGGTCGTTTGGATGTATACGCACCGCCCGGCAGCTGGCGGTGGTCGCCAGTACCTTGTTCCAGGTGGCCCCGTAGTCGGTAGACTTGTAGACGCCGGCGCTGTCCTCGAAGATTATACCATCCGGAAAATCGCCCGATATCTCGGTAAACCAGGATGGCATGGAGCCGCCCCGAGCCGCGGTATACAGAGTAGCCGGGTCAACGGGGTCGACCTCGATATCGTACACGCCGACATAGGGATGGCTTTCCAGCTTCGTCCAACTATTCCCGCCGTCCGTTGATTTGTGAACGCCGTTGATATTGGTCGTTACATAAACGTTTTTCGGATTGGTCGGGTCGACGGCGATATCGAGGATTCCCTTGGGCAGGGTGCCGGTGATATCCGCCCAGGTACCACCGGCGTCAGCCGACCGGTATAGCTTTCCCCCGCCCAGGGCGGGGTTGAAGGTCGAGGCGAAGACCGTATCACCATCTGCCAGTACCCTCATTACCAGGAGTGCTCCGTCGGCCCTGAAGTTGGCCACCTCCCGCCAGGTCTGCCCGGCGTCTTCAGATTTCCAGACCGTGGGCGAAGAGCGGTCGGCGAGATAGATAACATCCGTGTCTTCCTCGTTCAAGCTGAGTGCGGTGGAAGAGATAGGCGCTTCTTCAAGCAGCGTCCAGGCCTGGCCGGCGTCCTCCGTCTTCCAGGTACCGCCGAGCCAGGTTGCCGCGTAAGCAATGGAAGGATCGTGCGGGTGTATTATCAACTGGGGCTGCCCCCAGACGGTGCACATTGTGAAGTGCTCGTTCAAAACACCCCATGATTCTCCTCTATCTTTACTTGCGTAGATGGCGCCCCGGTCGCCGATGACACCGGCATAGATATTGTCCGGGTTAGCGGGGTCGAAAGCGATAGAGGTTATTCCTCCCGAATCCTCCACCCTTAATATCTCGCTCCAGCCGAAGCCTTCCTGCTGATAAGGGGAGTATCTCCAAATGGATGAAAAGTCCTCGAATATCTTTGGCGAGTAGCTGGCATAAATGATGCTGTTATCTTCGGGATCGAGCTCGATATCATAGGCATAGTCGGGAGAGTTGATGAGGTACTGCCAGTTTTGTCCCGTGTATTTGGAGATGCCCAACCCCAGGTTGGATACGTAAATATCATCCGGGTTCTCCTGGGATATCTCGAAATCAAAAATCTTCGCGGAGGTGAACCCGGCGTTAATTTGTTCCCACGTCCTGCCGGAATCGTAGGACTCGTAAATCATGGTCATTTCATCGATGAGTAAAATATGGTCGGGATTGTGAGGGTCGATCCTGACCTCATCATCCGAGTAAGTAGGGGAAAACGGCTCCCAGGTCTTGCCCCCGTCGCGTGTAACGTAGGACTCCTGTATCGTGTTCCCAGTCGAAAATACCGTATCGGAGTTGGCCGGGTGAGCGATGACGATGGTCGGTGAGGACGCCACGATATCACCGTCCATTTTTCGCCAAGTCTTCATGTGGTCTTCCGATTTGATCAGCCCGAGTCCCCACGACAGGCACGAGTGAGCATAT
>JAQTTS010000113.1 GCA_028710655.1 Dehalococcoidales bacterium | reverse complement strand
ACAAGCCCCCATAATAATCTGTATCTGCGGTATTGCATCTGAAAGTTGGAGGCGTCGAGACGGTAAGGATTACTGTGATGTGGACGTGACCATTGCTATGGACCACCTCATACTAGCTGCCACTGATATTGGGTTAGGCACTTGCTGGATTGGAGCATTTAATCCAGATTCGGCTCGCCAAATACTAGGATTACTTGATGGTGTTGAGCCAATTGCTTTTACGCCACTTGGATATCCTGCGGATCACCCTGGACATAAGAGCCGGAAATCATTGAACGAAGTGGTTCGTTACGAACGCTGGTAACCTTTTGCTGAGTTTCTCGCGGCGATAATCTGACTGCTACACATTTCAAGTAATTGTTGCACATAGATGGTTGAACATTCCCGAGGATTGTTTAGTAATAGCGATAAGTAAAACAAAACGTCATAAGGTGTGTTGAAACTCGCTTTCGACAGACAAATCCTCGTTGGCCTTAACCCTGAGGTATTGAGGTGGTAATCTGGCCAGGTATTCTGACTTCCTGACCGATTGAGTCTGTCGCTACGACATAAAGGATATTTCTCATCCGGTGAGAATAGCACGACATATGAGATAGACTCCATACTTCTTATGGCCATTGTCTATCTGCACTACTATCTCAGAGCCGCCGCGCAATCAAGGACACCCACAGTCACAAGGGTCGCACGCATCGTCGCAGGGGCAATCAGAGCCGCAACAATCATCAAACAAGCGGTAGTAATAGTAGTACGGGCAACCACAGTCGTCTTGTCCCTCATTGTAGCCAACCAGTCTTCCTTCGCGATAACCAACCTCTTTGCCGCGCTCGTACCCGGCTGCATCACCCTGCTGATAACCCTCGTCGGAACCTTCCGCAAAGCCGACTGTTCTGCCCCTTTCAAAGCCAGCACTCTCGCCTTCCCTGAAACCGATTTCCTTACCTTCACTGTATCCCGAGTCCTTGCCTTGGGCATAACCCTGGGTATAGCCAAGATTTCTACCTTCTTCCGTCCCAGAGCTATACCCCTGTTCAAGGCCGGCGGTCTGGCCCTTCTTGTACCCCATGTCCTGTCCCCAGGCACGCCCTCCAAACAACGCCCCTAGTGTGACGGCCACAATAATCCCTATGCTCGCCTCTACGGGCCATGGTTTCCCAAAACTCAGTGGTCTCATATACCCCTCCATAGGCCATAATCGGCTGACTCTACCCATTTTGATTCAGCAAATGCCTGCATATCCATTATACTGCTGCGGCAAGTGACCGAATCCGATGCCGATGATATAGTTGGCATATGACTCAACTCGTACCGCAACTGGGCGACATTCTAGTCGGCATAACTGCCTGGAGTGAGGCGACCCTCATCAGGAGTGGTCCCTTCTATCCGATGTGGGCGAAGGCCGCTGAGGGACGTCTGACTAGAGTTCAATGGCTCCATAGGCAGTGGGCAACGTTAGCCACCTCACGGTACTGGCGTGGTTATCGACCCGGTTGAAGTCAATGTCTGCCTAATGGAGTTGGTGGCGGTAATCTCGATATTGTAAGTTACCCCACAGCTGACTGTCTTCTGCGCCGTACGATGGTAGACCTTGCTGTCGGCACTTCCAGGTATTATGGTACCCGAATCATGCCAGACACTCCCGTTCACCTTCAGAACTACCCTTTTCACGGGATAGTCACCAACTGTCAAATCCTTACCATCAAATGAGATGGACAGATTACAACTGCACTCTTCCCCAGAGGAACTGCAATTGGCCTGTGCCGCGAAGGCGACATATAGGGTATTTTGCGGTACCGGTGGAACCGGTTCCTCCGGAGGTGGCTGTGGCGGAATCTCGATGGGAATCTTGACCGTTCTGGAGTAGGTGTACTTGTTGCCATCGGCGTCAGTCGCTATCACATCAACTATATAGGTCTGTCCGCAAGTTACCTCTTTGGTTATTGGTGGTTTGTCGAGGTAATCGGTAGATATGTCGCCCGAGTTATACCATTCTTTGCCGTTCGCTTTGACCACTACGTTGGTAATCGGGGTATCCGCAAGCGTTTTGTCCACTGCGCGAAAGTCTATGGTGAGTAGCATGTGGCACCATTCTTCGGGAACTTCAACGATGTTATGTGTGAAATCAGTCTCTAGCGGAGGAATCCGCACTTCTGTCGCGGTCGTGATAGTCTGCCCTTCGGTGTTACCCGCTGTAACTCCGATAGTATGAACCTCATTACATCCCCATTCTATGGAGTCAGAGTTCTCGTAATGAGAGGTTGGTACACCTGCCCACGGATACAATTCAACACCGTCTACATTCAGTGATACCTCTGAGATCGGCCTAGTACCCACTGTCGTCAGGTCATTGACATCGTAGTCTATGTTAACCAATGTTCGACAACCCGACTCATCATCAATTGTCTCTGATCTCGGCCTGATACCGACGGCTATAGGCACTGAAATGGGTGCATCTTCGGTTGTGTCATCGTCAACGTCGAGATCCTCGGGTTCCTCTACGATGCGTTCGAAGTATGCGTGTACGTGCCGTGTGACGACATCCTCTAGTATATAGTAATTACTAAGAACACTAAGCTCAAGCGTGGGAGACGTTTTCAATTCTCCCACTCCTTCCGTAGATCCGAAAGCCCAACCGACGAAACGATAGCCTTCGGATGGAACCGGCGTCAGAATAACGCCGATGAACGGATGCTCAGAAAAATAGCACTCTGTGGCAGTAAGATTTATGCAAGCCTCATTATCTAGAGTCCATCGGTAGATTTGCCTTCTCTCCCAGCCAGACCGATCCAACGGGTCAGTTTGCGGCATACTATCCGGTGTAACTGGGAAGAGCCCATTTTCATGCCTTCTGAGTAGGGTTACGCTACCGCCTTCCGGTGGCGTGATAGTGACCTCTAGTTGAGGTACAAATCTACCAGAGATGCCTCCCGGAGGCGGTTCAACTGGAGGTGCCTCATCCTGAGGCTCCGTTTTGGGTGAGAAGTCAAGCGCGAAACGCAACCCCAGATCAAGTTTGTGTGGCTCTTTTGGGTCGAACAAGGATTCGGTATCAACTGGTATGCCTAGAACAAAAGGTGGACGAGGCGCGCTTTCTGACTCGGAAGGTGTCGGTGTGGGTTCCTCTAAAAACCACTTGGGATATTCACGAGATGCAGAAAAATCAAAACCAACTAGGGTGAAAGTGTCAGGTATTAGATCCGGCTTTTCATCTAAAGAGGCATCGAGGGGCTGCCACAGTCTATCCGGAGTATTCTTGGCAAAGAGTGTGCGCTCCTCCTCAGTGAGCGAAGTTGGCCCAGCAGCCTTCGAGAACATGACATTCCCTACCGGCGACTCGTTGCGCCATTGACAGTACAACCCGGGCTGGATACCAGCAACCGTAGAGTCTGCGAAAACAGGTTCGTCAGATAAGTCGATTGGGTCTGTCCAGCAGTCTACAGTGACTACAGGCACTATTGGGACATAGACGTATTCAGGGACGTCATCCGGGTCAAATTCCCAAACCAGCAGACTCTGGTTCGATACCCAATCGATCTCCGGCGGCAGCCCTGCCTCTCCAGCTCCCGATGCAAGAGCGTCTAATATTGCCTTACTACCAACATTATCAAGAGTAAAATGCGTGCGCCATATTTCCTCTATATTCTCATCCTCTAGGGGCAATGTCTTAGTCCAGACACAATAAGCAAAAGTGGTGTCTTGCTCGGATATGGGAGCCTGCTCGGCTTCCACCACAGTGGTAAAACTTGGCGTCGAGTCAAACCACGTTCTGTAAAATTCAATATCCGCGCCAAGCTTTTCGCCTAGCTCTTCATCGGAGTAAGTAATCCCGTCGGTTAGTATCCTGAAGTCGGCTAGAACAGGTTCGGGAATATCACGGTCACCCCATTCCTCCGGCACGGAATCAAGAGGCTCGCAGACTAACCATATGTCGAAGGGCAAAGCACTGGGTCTGGTTTGGAATTCAGATGCATTAGCCTCGAAATCAGGTACCACTACAGCAGTAATCAAGGCTGCTTTCAGGATAGTCCTGTGTGGAACGCAGCCTGGCAGAATCGCCACCAGAAGAAGCAGGCTTGTTAGCAGCAGAGAAAGGAACTTGCTTCTACTCATATTCCAACTCCTGCTGGTAACCCAGCGCCAAGAGCAACCCTCACGCCACGACGAGGACTGGTACGTCTCGCTGCGCAAGACTCGGGCTTCAGGATCATGGCCTCGCCCTATGCATTTTGGAGCTTCAGTCTATATCAGCAGAGAGATGTTGTCAACACCCAAACTGAGGGATTGTGTCCGGCAGGGATTTCAGCCAGATTGGACCCTATTCATCGGTTGGTGACCCAACATTCCGTCAATCTGTTCAGTGATTGCTCGTATTTAATGGCCGATTCGCTGTCTGCATTATTGGGTACAAAGGTTAGAATGGTTAGCCATCATATCTTCATTGTGTTAGCACTGCTAATGCGCTAACAAGATTTTGGATTTGATGCGCTACAATACAAACGCTTGTATTTTCAATACATCGACTGAGTTATGCTATTGCCATTATGCAGATTTGCATTACAGCGCATGCGGGTAGGGGATAGTGGATGGGTGAATGTGAAGTTTGAGGAGATTTAGGGTGTATAGGGATATGGGGGATGGAGAGATGGGGCTATCTTAACCATGGCTGTGACTTAACAAGTGGTATCGCTACTGGGGGCAGGCCAGATGGTTTAAAAGGTTTAATAATGCAACGGGTCATGTTACTACGCTTTATATGTTCAAGGAAGACACATCCCCCTTTGCATCGGCGGGAAGAAGGCCGTTAGTCCCAGGCCAGCTTTGGTCAATATATAAATCTATCCACTTATCCCAAGTTAAGCCCAACTCATCGGCAATTTGCCGTGCCTCTACTAAACTTAAGCGAACCTGATACCTAGTGCAACAGACGCCACACCGAAAACGCGGGATAGATAACTCTTTTGACTCACCGCTACTCTCATTAACATGAATCACGCTGCCACCATCGTCATTGTGAGCCGAACTTCTCTTCGATTACAGATTCGCCTACTCCAGATAGCCCTTTAATCGGCGACTGCGGCTCGGGTGGCGCAACTTGCGTATTGCTTTGGCTTCAATCTGGCGAATTCGCTCTCTAGTAACATTGAATTCTTTGCCTACTTCCTCCAGAGTACGGCTTCGCCCATCTTCTAGACCAAACCGGAGTTGCAGTATCCGCTGTTCGCGGGGAGTCAGGGTCTGGAGCACTTCATCGATTTGCTCCTTGAGTAGTTGGCGGGAAGCAAATTCGGAAGGTGATAATGCGTTACGATCCTCAATGAAGTCACCTAGATAGCTGTCCCCATCCTCACCGATTGGAGTCTCGAGAGACATGGGCAGCTGGGCTACCTTAATTATTCCGCGGATCTTTTCAGCAGACATGTCCATTTCCGCGCCTATTTCTTTCGGACTGGGCTCTCGTCCGTATTTCTGCGCTAAGCAGTGGGTTACTCTCCGCAAGTGGTTGATGGCCTCAATCATGTGGACCGGTACGCGGATGGTACGAGCCTGATCAGCTATCGCCCGAGTGATTGCCTGACGAATCCACCAGGTGGCATAGGTGCTGAATTTATAGCCCCGGCGATAGTCGAATTTATCCGCCGCCTTGATTAACCCGATATTCCCTTCTTGAATTAGGTCGAGGAGTGGCATACCTCGATTCAAGTGTTTCTTGGCTAGACTGACTACTAGGCGCAGATTGGCTTTAATGAGATGATTCTCCGCTTGTTCTGCTTCGCGCTTGATATCGTCTCGACAAACCTTGAGCTCTTTTTCATGAGACTGAACTGAGTTAAGGAAGTCGGCATCGGCTATCAGCTTCTCGAGATCAGCAGGCGAAATGTTGTCTCCAAATTCGTTAACCACTACTTGGGGGAGCAGGTTACTGTTTAGTGATATATTGATCAGAAGGTGCTCCGTTTCCGGTGCCGATAGCCCCGTCTTCAAGGCAATATACTGGACTAATTCTTGGTCTATCTGACTGTCGATACTAACTCGTAGTCTGGGGTTGGAGAAGATCTCCTTGAAGCCAGCGGTCGGCGGTAAGTCAAGTTTCTCGACCATAAGCCGGATGATGATAGAGTCTTGGCCGATCTCGTTAAGCATGACGAGCACTAATTCAGTTGCCGATGGGTATCTTCCATTTCGATGCAGGTAGTCCTGCGTAATCTTGTCAAACCGTTTTCCCTCGGCTATCTTCCGGCACAAAACCTGTTCAATTTCCGCAGTGAGAAGCGATACCCGTCCAATTTGATGAAGGTATATGCGAATTGGATCATAGGTAATCTCTTCCTCCTCCAGTTGTTCCAGTGGTATTATTGGCTCGAGAGCTATCGAGGCATGAATGGTGCCATCGAGCCATTCGTGTGAAGAGATTTCCTCATTATGGTTGTTGTCGATTAGTAATTCTGTAATCTCCTCAACTTTTTCTGCACTCATTTCTCGTCTCCCTGGCTTTGCCCACCATCCCTTGAAAACAGGCAAGGAAGAATCGTGGGACTCAGCGCCGCTTATCGAGACTGCTGACTACATAATTCCCATGGTCTGGAACCTCATCCAGATTTGGCAACCGGACTGGAAGGGATTCTAGACCAACTGCTTTATCTGCTCACTCTGATTTTACGGTAGCAGTCGCTGCAATACACCGGTCTGCCACT
>JAQTTS010000112.1 GCA_028710655.1 Dehalococcoidales bacterium | reverse complement strand
GAAGGACAGCGCCTTTAGCTGCTCGCTGGAAGCCAGGATATTCCGCTCCCCCTGCAATGCTTCTTCCTCGCCCTCGCGCAGCTCCGCCCGCTCTATCTCATCCAGTTGAAAGCGCAGGAACTCCTCACGGCGGGCGCGTTCTTTTTCCTCATCGACCAGGGTGCGGAGCTCTTCCTCCGCCTTATGGAGCTCCTGGGCCCTGGCACTGAAACTCCGGCAGAGGTCCAGGGTATGGCCGTAGCAATCGAGAAGGTAGCGATGGTAACCCTTATCGAGCAGGGAAAGGTGTTCACTCTGACCGTGGATATCAACCAGCAGGCTGCCGATCTGGTTCAGTACCCCCCTGGTTACCGCGTATCCGTTCACCCGGATAATGCCGCGCCCCTGACGACGGGGTTCGCAATTGATAACCAGGGTCTCCTCATCGGCGTTCAGCCCTTTGTCGGCCAGGAGCTCCCCAAGGGGGGAAACGGCATCGTCTTGAGGAAGGGTGAAAACCCCCTCCAGGTAAGCCCTGTCGGCGCCATAGCGTATCAGGTCTTCTTCCACCCTCCCCGCCAGCAGCGCCTCCACGGCATCGATTATCAGGGACTTCCCCACCCCGGTCTCACCGGTAATGACATTCAGCCCGGGGCCCAGGGCCCAGTTTATGTCTTCGATGATGCCGATAGCTTTGACCCTTAACTGCAGTAACACCCGCTTCAACCCTCTCGCATCCGGCGGCAAGACCGGGGAAATCCCGATTCCGGTCAGTCCTGGCACTGCGCACCGCCGGTGTCACCGGCTTACGCAAGATTATAAACCCTCGCATCCCGGATGGCAAAAGACCGCTCCAGGCCGGCTGCCCCCTCATCCCTGCTGTTGACAGTAATTTTATGCCTGAGATATTATTACCTGGGGCTGTGCCCTCCCCATCCCGACCTCCGAAACGTCGCCATTCGACCCGGGGACTATAATGGAGTGTAAACCACAGCACCCGCTGGGCTATGCCGTCACCGTGGACTTTTTCTCCCGGGTATTTCCCGGCACCCTTGACTCTACGGTGCAGCAACGCCAGCAATAGAGCAGCCGAAGAGCTAAGGAAGGGGGTACGGAGAGATTATTATCGCGATAGTGGTGCTGGCTGTTATCGGTTGTCTGATAGGCCTTAGCTACGCAGTTCCCTACAAGAGGAACTTCAAAAGATACCGGCAGATTAAAACAATCCTCGCCGACCTGGAGGCCTTAAGGTCCCACCCGGATTACGAAGACGGAGTAAGAATCAACATCGAGTTCTTCCGGGTGATCCGCTTCCCTTTGAGCTATCTCTGGTGGCTAATATTCCGGGCGCCCCGGCTGAGGAAAGAGCGGGCTAAGATCAGAGAGCTTGCCGACCTCCCCTTCCCCAAATGGCAGGACGACCTTCTGGAGACGCTTTCCTGGTTTGAGATATGGATGGGCAGAATACTGCGACCGATCCGACAGGCAATTATCCGGGAACTGGAAAGGCTGAAGAAAACCAAGAAAGAACCCATCGTGATAGCCAGCTTCGGCTGCGGCGGGATGGAACTGGAGAGACAGGTCCTCTATCAGTTGCTGAGGAGCCGCTTCAACTTTCCGCTGCTTGTCATCGGCGTCGATTATTCTCCCGCCATTAAAGACGTCATCTCCAGAAAATTCGCCAACCTCGTCTCCAAAGGGATGCTAAAGATAGAGACCGTCTCCCGCCTGGGAGCCGACGAGCTAAATGGGCTGAAGGAGAGAGCGGCGGAGCGGAGATTCTCGATAGCACTCTTTAACACCGATGCCTTTGAGCTGCAGGCCCTCCCCGAGGACTCCTTCGACCTGGTCTACCACACGCGCTTGAGACATCACCTCAGCCTCGAAGAGCGTGACCGGCTGGACAAGCTTACCATTCATCTGGCACCGAAGTTTATGGAGCTGGATGACGTATACAATATCCCGGGGATTATGATAGAGAGCGTCTTCCTCTGGCGCTTTCCGGTGGTACTGAACGGTGGGATTTTCAGCTACCTGAGGGACTTCTCGAAAAAGGAGTTGAAGACACTGGCAGGTAAGGGCTGGCAGGTCAATATCTACGGCAAATTATTACCCTGCTACCTCAGGGTCTACGAAAAAGGCCGCGGCACCGGCCGGTGACCAGTAAAACTACCTGTCCTGCCGAACCCACTGCCGGCTGCGGCCTCATGTGATTGATACCGGATGATTTGTGCTATAATAACGGCAACTACATAGTAACTACAGCAAATTTGAGCACTGGCGGGTAGTATGGCTATCGAGCGGCCCAGGGTGGAAATAGACCACTTAACCAAGCTTAACGAATACGGTCCCGACGACCTTTTCATCTGCTGTGCCAGCTTTGAACAAAGGTGCCTTTCCAGTGTACTCAAGATGAGCAACAATTACAGGACCAACTTCTCCATCATCTTCGTCATCGAGGATTCCCCGGACAAGAAACAGGCCGATACTAACCTGAACAGACTGAAGGGCATGCTGGGGACAAGGAGTTCCAAGGGCATCTTCGTTATCTCCTGCTGCCGCGACAGCCCCAGCGAGGGGATCGGCCAGCTCAAGAAAATCTGGGGGCAATGCCGGCCCAAGGACAGTGAAAACTCCTTTATCACCATTGACATCAGCAGTTTCACCAAGATATATCTACTGCAGCTGCTCCACTATCTGGTTGTCGAACTGAAGCTGGGACTGCCTCGGATACTGCACACGACGCAGACATATCTCCCCAACAAGCTGACGACAGGAGTGGCGCAAATAACCACTGTGCCCAGCTTCTTCGGCTCCTTCAATGTAGAAAGGGAAAAGGTCCTCATCCTGTTTCTGGGGTTTGAAGCGGAACGGGCGCTTACGGTATGGAAACACGTCAGCCCGGTCAAGACCATCGCATTGATAACCAACCCGCCGCGCAGCGAGAACCTGAACTATTTAAAGTACGCGGAGAAGAATAACACCTGCCTGCTCTCGCAGCCCTCCGTGGAAGTAAGGGATGTGCCTGCCGACGATCCCTACGCCGTCAAAAAGGTGCTCGAAGAAATATGCGACGAGCTGGGCGATTCATACAACATCATCGTCGGTCCCTTCGGAACGAAGCCCCAGGTTGTCGGACTGTTCCTCTTCTGGCTGGAATACCCCAAAGTGCAGGTAGCCTACTCTCACCCCACCGAGTACACCAGGTCATATTTGATGCGAAAACCGGGCCCAACCTTACTGCTGCCGCTCAACCCTTAACTTCTGCTAAGGAAGAAAAGGAAAATACTGAGTCCAAATATCACAAGGATACCTCTAGCGTCATATTGACAAAAGGTGATATAATTACGCCGATTCGCTTTAAGAAGGAGGTGGTGCCGTAGAGAGAGCCCGGAGGGATGCTTCTTTACCTGATTCCGAAGGGGAAAGCTCTTGATTTAAGGAGCATATCGGAAAACCCATGGAAGATATCCTTTCTCCACAGAGAAAAAGGGTGTGTTTCTTTACATCTTTGTGAGGAGAAGGGTAATACTAAATTAAGGAGAAAATATTAGGTCGATGAAAACCAAACTGATATCTAAAATACTTGGCGTGGGACTGGCCCTCGGTATGGTCTTTTCGCTGGGCGCCGCCTTCATCGCTGCCCCTGCGGCCCAGGCCGACGAGATGGAGTGGGGTTCGGTCAACACGCCGAGCTGGGATGACATGGTCATCCTGCCCGCCTCCGATATTATAGACTATGCTGTCGGCGGCGATGAAGGCGACATCATCTACGCCGTGCTTGAATTGACCAGCTATTGTACTGAGGTTGGTTGGTATGATGAGGATGCGGATATATGGTATCCATACGCTCTGGTCAAGTCGGATGACGGCGGCGTAAGTTGGAGCGACATCACCGAAAACGTCGTTGATGCCAGCAGCTTGCCCACTTACGCCACCCCCAGCTTAAACCTGGTGGCTCTTGCTCCCGACGATGAGGACTGGGTAGCGGTGGCAGGATACATTACTGGTTTACCATTTGTAGTCGCCTCCGAGGATGGCGGAGCCAACTTCACCTATGCCCATGATGTAGAGGATACAGCCGCTGGCACTTTGATGTACCAAACATTGGACATGGCCGTCTCGCCCGCAGTAGGCGATATTCATAACATTGCCCTGGCTGGTTGTGCTACACCGGCGCTTACCGAAGGACCCGGAGCGGTCTTTCGCCTCGAGGCGGGCACTTGGCTGACCGGGGGCTGGGAGGATACCCGGTACTACCCTGGCTGGGATGACAGTACCGATGCCATCACCAATTGGTCTTTACTGTCGATGGGTGTGGTTGCCGTTGACTTCTCGCCTAACTTCGACATGGACGATACCATCGTCTGTATGAGCGTCGACTCATCAGTAAACATTTACCCCTATCTTCAGGAGGGTACCTTAAATGGCGACGGCGTCTGGAACGCTGAGGCTGGCTTCCCCGATGCCACCCGGATAACGAACGATGGCGCTAATCTTCTGACTCTACCTGATTGGAGGAGCATGGGTTTCGCCCTACCTGCTGATTTTGATGGTGCTGAACCGGCTGACAACAACATTTACCTCTATGTTAATGCTGCCGAAGAGCTTGACCCATCAGTAGTTGGCGGCTATGTCATGATATTTGAGAATGGTAGCCTTACCTCTCGCTGTGGCCCCTCCGGAGACCCGCTGCTGGCCAGTATTGATGTCCATGGTGATGCCGATACCTGTAAGGCGATGGTCGGCGTTTACACAGACTGGGATGCTGGTATTCCCGCCATGCCTGACCAGTGTTCCGGCGTGGCGGTATACCACACTGTCGAGCTTGACGATTGCTGCCCGGAGTGGGAATCCGCCTGCAAGGATCCGTCAGGTCCCTTCATGGCAGTAGTATCTTACACTCCCGATGGCGAGAAAGCCTATTCTTCTACTACCGGTAGCTGGAACACAATGAATTTGAATCATATGTATAGCTTACCGCCGGGTTGGATTCCTATACCATCAGGCAACCCGCTCGACGAGTCGGCCTTCTCGGTAAGCCTGGATGACGGCGTCTCCTTCAACCAGATCGGCTTAATCGACACCGACATCGATTCTCTATCCGATCTGGCCGTCTGCCCGGACTGCAGCGTGATCTACCTCTCCACAATAAACGAGGCCGAGGATACTTGGGGAGAAGATGACATTCCATATGGCGAGTACCCTTGCCTTCTTGTTAATGGACACCCTGAAGCATGGTTTGCCTGCGACTCCATCTGGAGGAGCTACGATAACGGCGACACCTGGGAGAGAATCTACCATGGCGACTGGAGCGATTATTCGTCGGGAGAAAGTTGGGGCGATTACCGTGGGCAGATTCTACTCAGGCTGCCTTGCGATGACCTCAATGAGTGCTGCACGATCTACATGGGCATCCAGAACACTCAGGACCTTTTCTACAGCCGCGACTGCGGCCAGTGCTGGAACAAGGCGGTCAACCAGAAGCTGACCATCGAGGACTTCGCCGTCGAGACTGAGAACGTCGTTTACATCCTCGATGAGAACGGTCAGGTCTCTATCTCCACCCAGTACGGACGGCGTCCCTCCGACGGCGTCGATACCGGCCTTGATACCGGACATTCCATTACCTCCTGCTGTGAATCAGGATTGATCCTGGTAGGTGGGGCAGCAGATGAGCCGGTTGCCTGGTCGGATGATGGCGGAGACAGCTGGAATCTGACGGATGATCTTCCCGGTGATAGTGAAGGTGAGGTCCATGTTGCGTGTGATACCGCCTGTTCTACTGATCCAATAATCTACGCCGCAACTGATAATGATTGGAGCTCATGGGGAGTTGGTGGTGGCATATATCGTTGTAATATCGATGATGGCGAATGGTCAGATCTTAACGCTCTATCCTATGGATACACGGGAATTGTAATTGGTAGGAGTGATGGCACACTCTATGCCAGTACCTATGAGATTTCGGTGGATGAGGATGCTTGCCTGTGTGACCGATTCGTTGAGTATGATGATCCTAACTATGAATTGTATAGCGGCGTGGCCCGTAATCTGACACCATGCGAGACGGACTGCTGCGGTGAAGAGGACTGGGATTATCTAATCGCCGGTCTTGATGGTTACTACAGCAGTGGTTACTATCAGGGATTCTGGAGAGAACCCACATCTCTCAAGATCTGCGGCTGCTTGACCCAGAGCACCAACTCCATCCTCTGGGCAATCGACGCTGATAACGACTATGACATAATAGATATGGAATACGGTCTGCTCTGGAGCTACGAGGACTGCGCTGCCAAACGCGGCATTACCCTGACCTCACCTGAGGACGGGGCTATCGTGGCATGCGATGTCTGCACCAGCTGCGAAGGCTCACCGCTCACCTTCAAGTGGGAAAGGATGTGCCTCGCCTGCAGCTACGACATCGAGATCATGGACGAGGACGGCAACGTCATCGCTTCCATTGAGGAGATCGAGATCACCGGCGACCCGCCATCCCTCTACTGGGACGGATATGACTGTCCTGATGACTGCGCCGTTGGTTGCCAGTCACCTCTGGAATGCGGCCGCACCTACACCTGGCACGTTAGAGAGGCCAACACCGAGACCGACGAGTGCGTCCACAGCCCCTGGTCCGAGACCTGGAGCTTCACCATCGAGGCCTCTTCGGCTAACGCGGTCCAGCTGATCGCCCCCGAGCAGGGTGATGTCATCGCCCAGCGCACCGGGGTCGGCTTCT
>JAQTTS010000111.1 GCA_028710655.1 Dehalococcoidales bacterium | reverse complement strand
TGGTATTCAGGAGAGAACATGGGCATACGAAGCTTTAGAAACAAGGGGACGGAAGACATCAACTACGGAAGGATTTCAGGAGACAGTCTCAGGACGCTTCCAAAGGAGCTTCACCGAAAGGCTCAGGTAAAGTTGGCCCGTGTGGGTGCGGCAACATCAATCCAAGATCTTCGGGAAATCAGAGGTAACCGCCTAGAAAGCCTCAAAGGTGATAGAAAAGGTCAATACAGTATTCGGATCAATGATCGGCATCGAGTCTGTTTCAGGTGGAAAGACGAAAATGCCTTTGATGTAGAAATCGTCGATTATCATTAGCGAAGGAGAGATAACCATGAACAACAAGTCGCACTTGACGCCCGTTCATCCGGGCGAGGTGCTGAAGGACGAATTGGAAGAGATAGGAATGACTCAGACTGCATTAGCTAACCACATTGGTGTTTTGCCAAAGACAGTCAATGAAATATGCCGGGGCAAACGAGGAATCAGTGCAGACATGGCAATGAAACTCTCAAAGGCGCTGGGGGGGAGGCCTCAATTCTGGCTCAATTTGCAGAATAACTGGGAGCTAAGTCAGTTGGACGATGCGGCTTTTGAAGGAATCGAGCGTGTTGGCTCCGATCTACCGCAATACGAGAGATAGCAGATCGGTCTTTCTCGCCTCCTTAAGGTTTTGTTGTCAAGAGCAGAACAGGCCCTATGAGCTGTCAACCTGAAAGTCAAATCCCCTCCGGCTCCCCTTTACGAAAGGGGAGAGAGAAAGAGAGAAGTGACGGCGTCAGACTTCAGTTGGACAACCCGTATGCATGTCAAACGAAAGTATGGTCAGTCGGATCACCGAAGGAGTCAAAGACGTGAAATCCACGGGAACGAACTCGTGTATGGGCGGGGTTGGCATTACTGCTCTTGGGTCCAAGTGCTGAGCGAACTCAAAATCCTGAGAGATGATGTTGATATGCCACTGTTTTGGGGTGAGGCTCCAGGTGGCATCACCCCTCGTTGAGTCAAGAATAGAGGTTGTCGATCCAGCGGATCGCTTCGGTGTCGGGCTGTCGACAGATTCGTGTGCCGGATGGATGCCCGAGTATTGATTTGTCTCAGAAGTTGACGCATTCTCAAGAGCCTGAAACCACCCTTTTCTGTCACTCCGGAAAAAACTCTCAGGGCGACACCTGCTTGAGCTGATCCAGCACGCCCTGCAGCTTCTCGATCGTCTCCTGCAGTCCCTGACGGATCGCCTCCATGCCTTCCTTCATCAGGCCGGGTGCAGGGGGCTCCTGGGGCTTCTCCTTGACCTCGGCCATCGGCGCAACCGCGGGAAGGCGGCCGACCAGTGCCTGAATCGAGTCGTCCAGGGTTCGATGCATGGCCATCTGGCGGGAGTCGGCCAGGATAATACGCCGCAGCTCCGGGAAATCAAGGGTCTCCGGCTTGAGAAAGACCGGTTCCGCATACAGGATATGATCACCTAGAGGAACGACCAGGAGGATGCCTCGGAGCACCTCGGAACCCACCTGTTCCCACAGGGTGAACTGCTCGGAGATCACCGTATCGTTGTCGATGCGAGCTTCCACCTGGTTCGGGCCATCCACGTGGCGGCCTGAGGGAAAACGGAACAGTACCAGCTCCTCATAGGCCTTCCCATCGTTTCGTGCTGCCATCCACCCAACGAGGTTATGGCGGTTGTTCGGCGTGAAGGGTTGAATCAGGAGAAACTCCTCCTTTTTCTCACCGGGCAGACGTGCCACGATGTAATAAGGTTTCAGCGGCTGGGACTTGCCGAAGGACGTCTGAACGGGAATGGCCCACTGGTCTTCCTTGTTGTAGAAGACCACCGGGTCCTCCATGTGATACTGGAGCAGCATCTCGGTCTGGACGCTGAAAAGATCCAGGGGGTAGCGGATGTGTTCCTGGAGAAAACCGGGAAGCTCGTCCTTGCTTTTGAAGAGGCCCGGGAAAATGGCCTGGTAGGTTCGGATGATGGGATCCTTCGGGTCGAAGACATAGTAATCAAGGGAGCCATGGTACGCATCTACGACGGCCTTGACGCTGTTTCTGATGTAATTGAACTTTCGCTGATAGGGGGTGGAGTAAGGATAACGGTCCGTGACCGTGTAAGCGTCTTGGATCCAGAACAAACGGCCGTCGGCCGCCACGCTGTAGGCTTCCCGGTCCGGCATCAGAAAAGGGGTCACCGCGGAGAAGCGCTCTTGAACCGTGCGCCGGTACTGGATCAGGCTGTCAGGCTTGATTTCCCCCGAAATCAGAATGTTGATATCCATGAATTGCCATGCATAAATCAAGCGGCGGAAAAAGGAGCTCAACACGACCCCGCCCTTGCCTTCGTAGTGCGTGTAAACCGGCCCGTCGGGGCCGGGGTAATTGAACTCCTCCATACCGCTCCGTGCGATCAGAAAATCCAGGCTCTTGAGACCATAGTAAATCTCAGGACGCTTCAGCGGTATTTTCCCTACAGGCGGAACGTCCTGGATCAGGAAGGTGGGACGCCCGTCTTCCGCCACTGCGGCGACAGGACTCATGGCCACGCCGTAGCCGTGGGTGAACTGGAGGTGCCGGTTGACCCAGCGTTGAGCCTCTGCCGGGAGCTTTTCGGCGGCGAGCTCGCGAGTGGCCAGCATGACCTGACGCAGTTGGCCGTCCACGGTGTAGCGATCCGTGTGAACCGCCGCGAAGTCATAATAAAGGCGGAAGAACTGGATCTGGTTGTAGATCTGGAGCAAAGGCCCCTCGTCCCAGAGACGAACGTTTTGAACCGTCCCCTGGTTCTGGGCCGCAACCTGCGGGTCCAGCACGCCCAGGGCGGGATGGCTCCGGGACTGGATGCGCTCAAGGCCGTAGGCCTGGCGAGTCAGCTTGATGTTGCTGGTGAGGTAGGGCGTCTCGCGGGCCAGTTCGCTCGGCTCCACGATCAGTCGCTGGACGAGTCCGGGGATGACGCTTCCTGCCAGGAGGTTCAATCCGATCCACAGGCCCACCGAATAGAGGATAAGACGATTGGTCTTGGAGTAGATGGAGGCCACCAGCAGCCCCGCGCTGACCAGTGCAATGACGGTCAAAAGCGTGCGCACAGGCAGGGTGACATGGTCGTCGGTATATCCGACCCCGTAAACCGCGCCGGTGGGGGAGAAGAGCAGTTCGTAGCGGCCCAGCCAGTGACCCAGGGCAATCAGCACGAAGAAACCTGCGCCCAGAACGGCCAGATGAGCTTTCACTTTTCCTGCGAGCGCAAAATTCTCTCCTCGAAGCATGGCGGCGATGTAATAAAAGCCTGCCACGACGGCCATAATCAGCACCACCACGGTAAGCAGCCAGGTGCGACCGAAGCTCCATGCCGGCAGGGTGAAGACATAGAAGGAAAAGTCCTTCTGAAAGATGGGGTCCGCCTGATTGAAAGCGACTCCGTTCAGGAAGCGAAGGATTGTTTCCCACTCTGAAGCAGGTCTTCCGGCAAGAATGAGGGCGGCGAGGGCCGTGGCGGCCACGGCAAACCATACCAGCAGCCTCCTGGCTTGCTTAAGAGGCTTTGCAGGCAGGATCGGGCTTCCCTGCGGCTTCAATTGCGCTTCAAACCGGAAGGCCGCAAAGAGGTTTGGCGCTGCAAGCACTGCGAAGATCAGCGCCCCGAGCAGGAACAACCAGACCTTGGCGGTGATGACTCTCAGGAGTACCTGCTCGTGCCCCAGGCTGCTGAACCAGAGCCAGTCCGTGTAGAAGGTCCTGGCCCAGTTGAGTCCCATCAAGACGACAAGGACGACCACGCCCAGCAGAAGCCACCTGGCCATCCGGGTCAGTTTGTAGAAGTCCAGGTCCTCCAGCCTGATCTGGGGCTGCATCGGGTCCTGGGGAGACTGGAGTCCCAAGAAACTTTTCATGCGCTTTCCTCCCACCACGGAGTTGATAGAGTTATCCCCTGTGCCGGTTCTCCTGTGTTCCGGTACTGATGCTGTTTTTCCATACGAAAGTCTAAGGTGATGCTCCGGCGGTTGCCGGTTGTTGCCGTGACACCGCTTGCAGGGCGCCGCCCCTGTCGGCTTCAGCATGTCGGACTTGGTCGGGAGAACTCCGAAAAGGGTATCGCGGAGTGTTCCACAGGGAATCCCGGAAGTCAATCAATACCGGTCACCGCGCATAGCAACCTGTGAGATAAGAACAAATCTGCAATGGCGCCTCCAAAAAGCTCCGAGCCTTAACCTGGTGATTGCTGAAACCGGGAGCACTGCGATTCAGACAGTAACGAACTCCCCAAGAGGGTAGCCACCGGCCTTTCGTAACCCAGCCATGGATCACTATCCCGGCGAGTGAGAGATCTTTTATATTCATCACCGAAGAAATTTTCTGGCGGGTCATTTTTTTGTTGATTTTTGCCTCAATTTCTGTATGCTGTTATATTAATGGGCATACAGAACAAGGGAGCAAGAGAAAAATTCAGTCGGCTTCGCCAGGTCCTTCTTCAGCTCGTAGACGAGATGAGGGGGCATATTGAGCCCTTCTTTTCAGACCGGCCCGTGCTGAAAGGGACGGTCTATGAGCTCAAGCGAAAATGTGGAAAGCCGGGGTGCAAATGTGCCCGAGGGGAGCTTCACGCTCGCATGGTGGTCAGCGCCAGCGAGAGAGGCAAAACGCGATTGAGAGCGATCCCACGAGGATTTCTCGTGGACACCCAACAAAGGGTCAAACGCTATCAGGAGTTGCGGCGGGCTCGTGCTCGTGTGGTGGAGATTCATCGGCAGATGCTTAAGGTCATGGATGAGATGGAGGCAATGCGTAGGGAGGAGTTGTCACCCTCAGGCAAGGATCTTGATGGATCTGGTGATCTTCGAGGATAACAAGCCTTTGGTTTTGGAGGCCCTCCAGAACGGAGATTTTGACTACATGGAGGCGGCCAGCGAGGTATTTGAGGCTGAGTTTTTCCGTTTCATCAAGGCGAAGTCCCTTTTAAATGAGCTCTCAGAGAGCTATCCCACTCCCCGCAAAAAAGAGGATGTGCCCCTCTTGTTTTATGTGGCGAGCAACCTTTCTATGCGGCTGCACGGGGTGCACGCTTTTGATGCATATCCCATGGTGGTGCGCGCCGGAGGGATGCTTCAGGCCTTTGGACCTGCGGCAGGGCGCAAGGTGGTTCATCCCGAGACCGGGGATACGACAATCGTCTGCGAGGGGTTTAACCGGAAGAATCACTATGATCGGGAAAGCCCTTGTGATCCGGATTTTTTACGCAAGATGGCCAAGGACACCGATGCCCACGCTCTGATGAGATGGTTTGGAGGGGATGCGGCGGGAGTCTTTCGTCATCACCGCGCCTTTGATCGAGAAGGCGTTTTCATAGGGGATGCCTCCTACCTGTTTGTTCCGGACAACCCCCGCTATGAGGATTCCGTCAAACTTCTCTTTGATGAGAACAACCACCCCATTTCTCAAGAGCAGTACCGGGAGATGAGCGACGATCAGAAGAGCCGCTGTCAGTGGCGACGGTGTTATAAGATGGTGACCTTGCTGCACACGAACCCTTCCTTGGATTTCTTTCTCTTTGTGGCCGTGAGGGTGGTGCCGGGCAATAAGCATGAATGCCCTTTGCTTTATTCCTTGGTGGAGGAGTTTGTGCAGGGGGTGGGAAAAGGCGTGATGAAGCGGCTCATTCTGGACCGGGGGTTCCTGGACGGAGAGGCAATCTCCAAATGCAAGGCGCAATACGGCATTGATATCCTTATTCCGATTCGACGCAACATGGATCTCTATGCCGACGCGATGGCTCTGTTCCAAGACTCGAAAGTCAAATGGGTGGAGTGCAAAGGACAGGAGGAAGAAGCCAAGAAGTCGGATCGCCCACGGCCACGCCCCCTGGTCATTTCAAAACGAGAGAAAAAGCGGCAGGAAAGAAAGCGTCAGTTGAAAGGACAGCATCCCCTGCCTCCCCCTGAAAAGGTCCTGATCAAAAGGGAGGCGGCCGTCATCGGAGAATTTCGCAGCTGGTCTTCTTGCAGCGTACCCCTTAGCGTGGTGGCCAATCGAGAACGCTACGCCGATGGCCATCAGGAAATCTGGTTTTTAATCGACACCCGCGAAGTAGAGAATCCGGAGCAAACCCAGTGGGATTACCACCTGCGTATCTCCACCGAGGAGCGATATCGCCAACTCAAGTGCTTTGCTGACCTGACCCACTTCACTTCTCGGGCGTTCTCCATGGTCGTTAATCAAGTGGTTTTCATCATGCTGGCCTATAATCTCCTCCAGATCTACCTGTTGCACCATGGACGAAAGGAGCTAAATCGTAAGACACTTCCCCGCATTCGCCAGCAACTCCTGCCTTCAGATAACCACATCATTGTCTACTACCGAAACTACTATGGACTGTTCCGATCGTTTGAACTCATGGGGTTCGTGGTGATGCTCCATGAGGAAGCACGGAAAAAAATTGCAGCCAAATGCCTACGGATCGGACGTGAGCTGAATGCAGCCATGCACAATCCCCGACCCCCTTAAACCTCTTCCACATCCTCTCCAGTTTCCCTACAGCCCGGAATACCACCTCTTCCAAGAAGAGACATCTACCGCTGTTGCCGCTTTTCTCTTCTACCGGCCCGGCCAAGAACATCCCATCTCTACAAGGGGCACTCGCTGCACCCTTGGGTCCTATGACCCCTTTCCTCCCCCCATAAAAAATCAGCGCTCCCTGTTTAGGGCTCAGCCGAGGCCTTATAGTGTCTGAACTGCAG
>JAQTTS010000110.1 GCA_028710655.1 Dehalococcoidales bacterium | reverse complement strand
CCTCCACGCAGGCAGGTGCAGCAAAACACAAAGTAAAACAGCTATAGAAGAAATCCAGTAAAGGAATATAGGGAATTAGTAAATGAGGTGCAGCAAATATGGGAGGTAGAGGATCGGGCGGGCATAATAAGAAATCCGTCGAGGAACATATCAAAGGCTTTTACAGACCATCCCGGCACGGGCCGTTGCCTGAAAGCTTGGCGGTGATAAAAGAGAGATATCAGAAACAGCGTGCAACAAAACCTGCCCCAGGGAAGGCCCAGGGGGGGAAAAAGGCGGCGGGGGTAGCAGGAGCTGCGGTCGCGGTGCCGGCATGCCCGGAGCACCTCGACGAGTATGGGAAGGCGGAGTGGGCCAGGGTGTGCCAGGAGCTGCAGAAGAAGGGGCTGCTGGAGAATGCCTTTGTTTCTGCCATCGAGGGGTATTGCGAGGCGTATTCCAGGTGGAGGCGGGCTTCCAAGAAGATTGAGAAGGATTTTACCTATGTGTTTGTGGAGGAGATGAAATCCAAGCGGAGGGTGCTGCCCGAGGTAACGATAGTCAAGGACGCGCTGAACCAGATGAAGGCGTTTTTAAACGACCTGGGGCTAACGCCCAAAAACCTGGTGGTGATGCCGCCGAAGGACAGCAGGTCCGAGATGGACAAGTTCCTGGACGCCCAGGCGAGGAAGCTATAAATACTTACAATGTATGAACTTGATTTATGAGAAAGAGGAAGGCAGAGACAGAGGCCGCCGCGAGGGCGGTCTTTTTTTTGGAGAATTTGACCCATACCAAGGGGCAATGGGCCGGGCAGAAATTTAATTTACTGAGCTGGCAGCGGAAGCTTTTAAACGATGTCTTCGGGACATTAAACAAGGAAGGGTACCGGCGGTATAGGACGGTGTACTGCGAGATCCCGAAGAAGAACGGGAAATCGGAGTTCTGCGCCGGGGTGATGCTAAAGCTGAGCTTTGCGGATGGGGAGGCGGGAGCCGAGGTGTACTCGGCGGCAGCTGACCAGCACCAGGCCTCGATAGTTTTCGACATCGCCCGGGCCATGGTGGGGAACTCGCCCGAACTGCACAGAAGGTGCGATGTACTGACCAGCACCAAAACAATATACATCCCGCAGACGAACAGCTATTACAAGGCGCTTTCGAGTGAGAGTTATACCAAGCACGGCTACAATGTGCACGGGCTGGGGTTTGACGAGTTTCATGCGCAGCCGAACAGGGACCTCTACGATGTGCTGACCAAAGGATCGGGCGCGGCCAGGAGGCAGCCGCTGCATTTCTTTATCACGACGGCGGGGAACAACATCAACTCCATAGGCTATGAGTTGCACGAGTACGCTAAGGGCGTGTTAAGCGGGGACATCATCGACCCCACCTTTTACGCGGTGATCCACGGACTGGAGCCGGAGGATGACTGGGAGGATGAGAAAAATTGGTATAAAGCCAACCCCTCGCTGGGGGAGATCCTGGACATAGAGGAATTCAAGAAGGCCTATCAGGACGCCAAGCGGAACCTGGCCGAAGAGAATATTTTCAAGCAGCTCAGATTGAACATCTGGGTGAAGCAGTCCACCAGGTGGATGAGGATGGAGGACTGGGACGCCTGCGGGGAGAAGCCCGAGGAATTAAAGGGATGGCCATGTTACGCAGGGCTGGACCTTTCCTCGAGCATTGATTTGACGGCGTTACAGCTGGTTTTCCCCCGGGACGGATTTTACGACATCGTTTCCAGATTCTGGATACCGGAGGCCACAGCGGAGGAGAAGGAGAAGAAGGACCGCGTGCCGTACAGGGAGTGGGCGCATAAGGGTTTAATCCAGATGACGCCCGGGAATGTGATTGATTACGCGTATATCCGGGAGGAACTTAAAAAACTCAAGGAAATCTACAAGATAAGGGAACTGGCGTACGACCGCTGGGGGGCTTCCAAACTGATACAGGACCTGCAGGAAGACGGGTTTGTCATCGATCCCAAAAATCAGGGGGAGAATGAGACCTTGATTGTCCCCTTCGGGCAGGGGTACGCCTCCATGAGCTCACCCACCAAGGAACTGATGACGCTGGTGTTACAGAGAAAAATCAGGCACGGCGGAAACCCCGTACTGAGGTGGAATGTCGACAATTTAGTGATTGAGCAGGATGCGGCGGGGAATATCAAACCGAACAAAGCAAAATCAACTCAAAAAATAGATGGAGCGGTGGCCATGATCATGGGGATAGACCGGGCCATAAAGCACGCCCCGGAGCAGGGGCCGAGCATATATGAAACGCAGGGTATTGATACTCTTTAGGAGATAACGGATGGCTGTAAAACTACTGGACAGGTTCAGAGCAGCATATAAGGGTTTTACTATTAACAGGGTTCCTGGGCAGGAAATCACCGATATTCTGCGCCCCAGCCATACGGGAGTGAATGTAACAGAAGATTCAGCATTTTATTCAGTAGCGGTATGGGCATGCGTAAGGATTCTATCCGAGACGCTGGCTTCATTACCCCTGATCCTTTACAGGCGGCTGCCCAGGGGGAAAGAAAGGGCGATTAACCATCCGCTGCATAAGCTCCTGCATTTAAGGCCCAACCCCCGCATGAATTCCTTCATGATGAGGGAAATCATGATGGCTCACCTCGTAACATGGGGGAACGCCTATGCGCTGATAGACTGGGAAGACTACACCACTCCGAAGGCGATCTGGCCGATGAGGCCCGACATGGTGAGGGTAACGGAAAAAGACAACCGGTTAATTTATACATATACGCTGTACAACAAGGGCAAGGTTTTAAACCTTCCTGCTTTTAATGTATGGCATATACCAGGGCTGGGATTTGACGGCATAACGGGATATTCGCCCATTACCCTGGCCAGGGAGGCAATCGGCCTGGCCATGGCGACGGAGGAATACGGGGCGAGGTTTTTTGGCAATAATGCGGCGCCGGGGCTGGCACTAAAACATCCGAAGACACTTAACCCCGAGGCGCGGGCAAATCTGAAAAAATCCTGGGAGGAAGCTCATAAAGGACTGAGTAACGCGCACAGGGTCGCTATATTAGAGGAAGGGCTGGATATTACCAAGATCGGGATACCACCGGAGGACGCGCAATTCCTTGAGACGAGGAAATTCCAGAGATCCGAGATCGCGTCATTCTTCCATGTGCCCCCGCATATGATAGGGGACCTGGAGAAGGCTACCTTTTCCAATATTGAGCAGCAGTCACTGGAGTTTGTGGTCTATACCATGAGGCCCTGGCTGGTGAGGTGGGAGCAGACGATTAACACCCAGCTCTTACTGGAGACGCAGCAGAGCGAGTATTTCGCCGAGTTTTTAGTGGACGGACTTTTGAGGGGGGATTTTGAGAGCAGGACCAGGGGGTATTGGACGGCCATACAGGGCGGGTGGATGTCTCCCAATGAGGTGAGGGAATTAGAGAATAAGAATCCCAGGGAAGGCGGAGATGAATATTTAAGGCCGGTGAACATGGTGCCGTCAAATGAAAAACCCCCGGTGCCATAGAAAGTATTTCTTGAGAAATTAAGAGCCCTCTACGGAGGGCTTTTTTATTGGAGATCAAGATGCCCATACCAAAACCCAGATCAGATGAACCAGAAGACGAATTTATCTCGCGCTGCATGGGTGATGAGGTAATGAATGAAGAATATCCAGACAATGAGCAGCGCGCAGCTGTGTGCTATTCGCAATGGAGTAATAAAGCGGAGGTCAACATGGAAAAGAAAACATTACAGATACAGCTTAAAAAGGACAAGCCCGGCAGTTTCACGGCGAGGATTGCGACCTTAAACGTGATCGACAGGGACAAGGATATCACTTTACCGGGAGCGTTTGAACAGGGGAAAACCGTCCTGATCTCAGCTTACCAGCACGGCAGCTGGATGGGGGCTCTGCCTGTGGGCAAGGCGGCAATCAATGAAGAAGGGGATGAGGTGATCGCCGAGGGCGAATTCAACCTGGATACCGCGATAGGCAAAGAACACTATGAGGCCGTGAAGTTCTCCGGCGATCTCCAGGAGTGGAGCTATGGATTCAGACCTGTTGAATTCGAATATGGGGAAGTGGACAAGCAGGAAGTCAGATATTTAAAGAAAGTGGATGTTTTTGAAATCTCGCCGGTGCTCAAGGGCGCCGGAATAGATACGGTAACGCTGGGAATAAAATCAGACAACGCTCCCTATGCCGAGCAGGCTGAAGCGGTGCTTGCAGCCGTGAGCAACCTGGTAGGGCGCACCAAGTCGCTTGCCGATTTGAGGCGTAAAGAAGGGAGAGACCTGTCTACTACCAATAAAGAGAGGATCAATAGCCTGCAGAAAGCCCTCAGGGAAGTTGAAGAGGGGCTCAAGCAGGCGATTGAATCCCCGGAGCCATACCAGGAACAGGCTCTGAAAGAAAAAATAAAGTTCCTGAAAAATGAATTCGAGGAGGTTGTTAATGAAAACAACTAAGTCATTAAAAGAGCTGCGGGAAGAGATCGCAGCCAAACAGAAGCTCGGCCACCAGGTATATGAAGAGGCCGGGGCCGATCTGGACTTTACCAAGGTAAAGGCATTCGGCGAAAACCTGGACACCAAGGCCAAGGTAGAGAAACTCCAGGCGCTCAACACGGAGCTGGCCGACCTCAAGGCGGACTATGAGGAGATAAGGGCAATCGCTGAAGCCCGCAAAGGGACCGAGGAAGAGGTCAAAAACTTCAGCCCCGCACCGGAGATCAAGGGAGGAAAATCTCTGGGCTCCATGATTATGGACTCCAAGGCGGCCAAACAGCACGGCACATCGTGCATGATCGACGTGGATATGAAGACCCTGTTCCAGAGGTCCGCAGGCTGGGACCCCGAGGCTTTAAGGCTGCCGGGGTATGTGGAATATCCTGCCAGGGCTTTGATGGTGGCGGACTATATCCCGGCCTATCCCACCAAACAGGACACCATCAAGTACATGCTGGAGACCACCTTCACCAACTCAGCTGCGGAAGCCGCTGAAGGCAATGCCGTTGGGGAAAGCGCGCTGGCGCTGACCGAGACCTCTTTACCTGTGGAAAAAGTGGGAACGTTTATCCCCGTTTCCGAGGAACAGCTCGAGGATGTGGAAGCCGTTGAGGCCTACCTGAACAATCGGCTGGCCTACATGGTGAAAGCACGCCTGGACTCCCAGATACTCAACGGCGACGGATCCACCCCCAATCTAAAGGGCACGCTGGACCTGGATACAATACAGACGCAGGCATTGGGAACGGACCCTGTGCCGGATGCTATCTATAAGGCCTTCGACCTGGTGAGGCATACCGGGTTTTCTGAACCGACGGTGCTGTTTAGCAATCCTACAGACTGGCAGGCGGTGAGACTACTAAGGACGGCCGATGGCATCTATATCTTCGGCTCTCCACTGGATCCCGGCAAGGACCAGATCTGGGGAATACCGGTGTGTAAGACCACGGCGGTGGTGGAAAATACCATGATCACCGGCGATTACGGCATTTACTCCGGCCTGTTTATCAAGAGGGGGCTGCAGATTGAAATGTCCAGCGGTTACAGCGACTACTTTGTCAAAGGTAAATTCGCTGTCAAGGCGACCATGCGCTGTTGCATGGTGCATTATCGCGAAACCGCCTTCTGCACAATCACCGGAGTCTAACTAATACTCTGAATTAGTCCAGCAGGGGGCGGCATCTCACCACCCCCTGACTAATTTTAGGAGGAACAAATAAATGTTCGATAAAAATCCAACCGCAATAGCGGGTTCATTACGCAGGGTATGGCGCAATGCTGGGGCCCCTGTAAACGGTACCACTTTAGCTGGAAGTGCAGAGAAGGGGGATCTGTTAATAGATTCCACCAATGCAGCCCTATACCAGAATACGAATACGCAGGCCTCGCCGACGTGGACGCAGATTGCCACCGGGTCCGGAGCTGCACTTGATACCGAAGTGGGCAACATGGCGGCATCGGGAACCTCAACAGCTAACGCTTTAGGTTCAGCCTCAACTGCAGCTCCTATTGATCATGTGCACAAGCTGGGCACACATGACCACAGCGATGACACCAAGGGTGGAGCAACGCTTGGCGCTGTTACCATAAGCTCCATTACCCTATCGGGTGATATTGATATGTCCGGGCAGGGTACCGGGACATATGACATTCTGCTCAAGGATGCCGTAGCTGATGCGCTGAGCATCAAGCGTGGATCCACCGATGTGATCGTTTTTGATACGACCACACCTAAAGTGACCATTACCCCGGCGACTACTGTTACAGGCACACTGACCGCCAGCACAGGTATAACGGTATCGGCCAATGGCATTACAGTTACGGGCGATTCGTTAATTACCGGAGCCTTGGAGGTAACTGGGGCTTTGACAGTCGGCGGAGCGTGGACAATTGGAGCTACACTGACCGTCGATGAGCTGATATTGGATACCGACGGGGTGGCCCCGGCAAATACTCATTGTTATGCCGTAAGAGATAATGACGGAGATCTAACCCTCAATGCGATATCAGGTAAAGAGATTCACCTAGCCATCGCTGGCGTGGACGTACTCGATGTCGGGACATCGGTTGAGGTGATATCTGGTGGGCTGACTGTTACGGCTGGCGGATTGACAGTTAGTGCCGATGGCGCCACTATCACAGGTACAACGGGAATTACCGGCAACGTAACAATTACCGGAGACCTGGCTGTAACCGGTGCGTTCTCATTCGGCGGAGCGCTGACCATCAATGACACCGTGACGGTCGACGAGCTGATACTCGACACCGACGGTACAGCACCAGCCGGAACCAACGCTTATCTGGTAAGCGACAACACGG
>JAQTTS010000109.1 GCA_028710655.1 Dehalococcoidales bacterium | reverse complement strand
ATTTGGGTTTTCGATACCAACGCCAAACAATCCAAGATAGTGGGGAGCGACGGAGCGGATTATGATTGTATCTTGAGCCATACGGCAACCGCCGACGATTATCCTACGACCGGTGAAAACTGGACTATCTACTGGCAGACGTCGCGTACCTCGGGTAAGGGGTCGGCCTGGCTGGACGGGACATCCTATTATTGCTCTAAGCACGCTAACCGCTGGGTGGGGTTGATCCGGGCGCCTTTTTACCTTGGACCGGGGACCAAGGGGCAGTATATGGAGAATGAGAATTCCATATACGTGCTTGAAGGCAAGGGCACCAAATATGTATGGCAGTATGATATCGCCAATGACCGCTGGCTGAGGGCAAAGGATACCTTGACCAGCGTGTACTACGGCTCCGAGCTTACCGGAGGATGCGGCATAAACATTTCGGGGCATGAAAGCCCGAGGGACGTGCTTTTTATGCTCGGCGGATACGGCTCTACCCAGTTCAACCTGTATTTTGTCGAGCCAAGCTATGATTACTGGACTTCTTATTTGAACGCTCCGGACGGGCATTCATACCGCGGCACAAACTCGATGACCTACTCTTCATATAACAACAAGGTTTATAAACTGCGCACGGAGATTACCAGTACCTGTTATGTGTACGACCCGGAGCAGGATACCTGGGGTACGATCAACCCCGTGGGCACGGGCAGCTCCTCCGGGACTATCTACTCCTGCGATGAGTCCGCCGTGCTCTACTATCCTGACGACGGGCAGAAATATGTGTACTGCCTGACCGGAGAGGATAACCATGTGTTGTTGCGCTATAATATGGATACCTTGAATTGGGATGAGCTTGAGCCGCCGCCTACGACTATTACCAGTTACGCCTCTGCGATGTCCAGCGTAGGCAACAGTTATATATATATGTTCAATACTACCGAGCTGGATTATCTCTTCAGATACCATAAAGACGAGAATGCTTATGATATTCCTTCTTATCTTCCGGTAGCGCTTGATGAAGGCGGGGTTATCTGCGGTTATAAAGGCAATATATATTATCTCTGCGGCGATGCCGGGACGTTTTATAGGTTCAATATCGGCCAGAAGAAATGGGGTATTTTGACTACCTGCCCTTCCACTATGCCTAATGAGGATCCCTGCATGAAGGCGGTAGAGTATGAAGGAAACGTTGATATATATGTAACCGGCGGGAGAAACAGGTCCGAGTTCTTGAGGTATTCGGTCGCCAATGATTCCTGGGAGACCCTTGAGCCGCCCCCGTATGCCTGGGGGTGGGGCAATGCGATAGAACATGTGGCAGACGACAGGTATATATACGCCATGAGAGGCGGGGCAACGAGCTTCTGGAAGTACGATATACGCAACAACGAGTGGGAGGACCTGGCGGACCTGCCGGTTTCCGTGGGCAGGGGCGCTGCTTTGACCTATCCCGATCAGGGGGATTATTTGTATGCTTTATCAGGGAATAGGAGCTCTAATTTTTACAGATATAATTACAAGACGGATGCCTGGACCACTTTGAATCCCTGCATGGTTAAAATCCTCGATTCACACTCGGAGCTTATTTATCCGGGGTTCGGTAACTTTTTGTATGTCCTGCACGGATCGAGCTGGGGCGCGGATTATGAGTCCTATACCTATATGAGGTATGATATACTTTCAGGCACCTGGAGCGAGTTGGCTCCGGCATCTTTCGGGGTCGATCATCCGGGGAGCATGATCTGGCCGGGCGGCGAATACTACTATGCCACCAAAGGCAACGGCAGGCTCGAGCTGGCCATGTACTACGCATTCTGCTACGGCACTTATATCTCCGATATAAAGGCGGTCGGCGCCCATTCAGGTTGGGGTAATGTCAACTGGACCTTTAACGATACACAGGCGGCCCAGCTCTCTTTCAGGTCCGGGGATGAATCGGATCTCTCCGATGCCTTGAGCTGGGATCTCTGCGCGGATATGTCAAACGGGGCGGATTTAAGTACCGCCTCTTCGGTAAGCCCGCAGGATGTGTATGTGCAGTATAAGATAGCTTTTTCCACGGATAATCTGCTCGAACTTCCCAAGATATCCGATGTAAGCATAGGTTATAAGTTCTATCCGCTCAAGCAGGAGATAATCTCTTCCCCCATTAACACCTCTTTTGCCACTAACCGCCTGGTCAAGTTCGAATGGAGCGATGAGCAGGAGACTGGGACGGACGTGCGTTTCAAGATACGCACCGGCTCGACCCTTGAGAACCTGCTCAATGCAGCCTGGTACGGGCCTGCAGGGACAACCATAGAACAGTTCACTTTCGACAGTAAAGATGACTATGTGGCTAACTCCGAGATCCTCTTTACCGGCACTTCGGTAAAACTCTACAAGAAGCTGGCGGATTTCGCTTACTCTCAGGCGCTTTATGTGGATAACACCGCAGGCAGCGCGCAGAGCGACCTTATAGTCACTTTAAATATCCCCTCTACCGACGATCATTTCTGGGATAATATAAAATCCGACGGTTCGGATATACGTTTCCATGACGGGACAGAGGAACTGGGGTATTGCCTGGTGAGTTTCAACAAAGCGGCCAAAGCGGCCGAGATAAATGTCAATCTGCCGAGCGTCGGCGCCAACTCCATAAAGTCATTTTATATGGTTTATGGAAGTACCGATGCGCTTTCTGCCAGCGACGATACCTATATTGCCAAGCCTGCCAACGGGGTAGTAGGCTACTGGAGATTCAACGAAGGGGCGGGCTTGATCGCTTATGATTCATCCGGTTACGGAAACTCCGGAGGCCTTAACCCTACAAACAAGAACCAGCCCAAGTGGTCTGATGAGGGAAAATACGGTTCGTGTATTTATTTCGACGGAGTGGATGATTACGTGAGGGCTTCTAACGTTCCTGCCTTAGGCACGGAGTATACAATGGCCTTTTGGGGTACGATAGACCAGGAGCCTACCACGCAAAGGAGCTGGCAGGCTGCATTGTCGTGCCAGCAGTCTTATCCGATCCTGCGGTTGAATACAAATAACTATATGTATTTTTACTGGTATGACCCTGCGGACGTAAGCCACGGCAATAATTTCTATTATCATTCCACCAGGGACAGCGTATGGAGGCATTATGTGGTGGTCGAAGACTCCAAGGGTTACCGCGCATATACGAATGCGGATTTGAACAGGGACTATAGGGGGTTTACTTATACCTCGCGCAATATAGGGAGCATGCAGTGGGATATCGGCAGGTATTACAATAATACCAGTTACTGGTGGAAGGGTAAGCTTGACGAGGTTATCTTGTATGACCGCGCGCTTACCGGGCAGGAAGTAAGGATGCTTTATGAAGGAGTTTCTTCGGATTTTACCTATAAGATTACCTATGGCTGCAATGAAGAGGATGCTACCTGTGCAACCCTGGTCTCCGGGGGATGGCAGAAAAAGATCGCCGTTCCCGTGGTTAACTCCGGCGGGCTTAAGACCAATACCAACGTGAGGATTGACCTCGGCAAGTGGCATGAGTTCTGGGGGCATGTGAAGAGCGACGGAAGCGATGTGCGCGCCGTGGATTCGGATGATACTACAGTTTTAAGCTATTATATCCCGGAGTGGGATTATGAGAATAAGAAAGGCTTTATACTTATAAAAGTTCCATCCTTGGCAGCCGGCGGAAGCAAAACGATTTACCTTTATTACGGGAATGCCAGCGCGGTATCCGCCGCGGACTCGAGTTTCTGTATGAGCGTAGAGGGCAAGTTTGACAGTTATAACCAGGTTGTCGGGGACTCTACCACGCTTTCCGGGTGGTTGTACAAGATGCCGCTTATGCTTAAGAATGACTCCGGTTCTCCCCAGGGGCAGGGCTTGGTGGTTGGTACCAACGGGACGGATTATAAATGTATTAAAGGGCATTCGTCAACGAGCTATGACCGGCCGGTTACCGGAGCCAACTGGGCGACATACTGGCAGAGTAACTCCACTACAGGCAAAGGGGTCACTTGGGTTACCGGGACTACCTATAACAGCAGCCCGGCGGTGGTCAGGGTGGATGCGGAGGATGGCTGGGATCAATTCTGGGCGAACGTGAACAGCGACGGCTCGGATGTGCGCATAGTTGCTTCCGACAATGAAACAGTGATGACTTATTTCATCGATTTCTTCGATGCCGACCGCAAACAGGGGAGCTTTTTGGTAAGTGTCCCCTTTATCAATACCAGCGCGGAGCAGGCTTACTGGTTGTATTACGGTAAGTCCGATGCCACTTCTTTGAGTACGGACAGTTTTCTTAATCCTTTAAAACAGGCATCCGGCACTCCTTCACAGGTGTCTCGTGTAGGAGAGACTTTTAACTCCAAATGGCAATACAAGATGGATATTACTGTAAACAATGTCTCTACCAATCCTACAGGGGTGCTTAATAGAGGGGTGAATATCAAGATACCCTCCACCTGGACGAACTTCTGGTCAAACGTTCGTTCGGACGGAGGAGATATCCGTTTTTACGATGAGAATGTTACCTCCGGAGACCCGGTATCGCTTTATTACGATATCGATTATTTCGATTACGACAAGAAAATGGCAAGCATCGATGTTCAGGTACAAAGTACCGAGGCGACCACCTGGCCCAGGGCAGTTTCTCTTTATTACGGAAACGCGCTCAATATCACCACTTCCAATGATATATATAATGCCTATGACCTGTATATGTATGCCGGGCTCGATGAGACGAAGTTCACCGCAGGCGGCGCGGCAACCGCGGATAAATCCCCGGTATTCAATAATGGGTATGTTACTTTATGGAACAATTCGGATTCCTGGGATTCTTATCTTAGATGGAACGGTTCGGCTTTTTCCAGGGTTGCCGGCAGAAGCTTCCAGGCGAGCATATACCCCAGTTATAACGACCGCGTGATGATCGGCTGGAAGGATAATGAAACCGGTGTTTCATATTCCAACCTTATTCACTGTATTTATTTCAACAACGGCGCGATGTACATATACGAGGACGGAAGCAATGTCGCCAGCGTCGGCTCGTATATAAGGGATGCATGGTATGATGTCAAGATAGAGCTTAAGGCTACAGGCGCCAGGTACTACTATAAGAATAGGGATGATACGGATTGGATACTGCTTTATGATTCTTCGTATTCTACGGAAGGCAGCCTGCGTCCGCATATAGTACAGCAGGACAGGGATGAGTACGTTTATACGGACAGCTGGCTGGTTTACCAGGATATGACCTATGATGTCAGCGTAGACCTTAGCCAGGTAATCAACGGCCAGGATAATGTTTTTTCTCTCAGCGATTATTATGAGGATAATCCCGTACTCCAGCCTTTGGGCGGGGTGTTTTACGATAATAATCTTGCGTCTTTTACCGAAACTTCGACTATCCCGACAGGCGCGGGGCTCAAACACCAGATTTCCCCGGATTCCTGGAATTGGTACTGGTATAATTCTACTGCGATAAGCAAGGTGATCGGCACCGACGGCAAGGACTATAAGTGTATTTTAAGCCATACGGCCGGCGACTCCAACAAGCCTATTACCGGCGCCTTGTATGAGACTTATTGGCAGGATAACAGCACTACCGGCACGGGCTCAACCTGGACAAGCGGGGCTTCTTACAACAGTATTCCCATAGGCTGGAACCTGGCTACCGCCGGTTACACCCAGGCAAACACCGGTTCGGAGATCAATTCGCACTTGGCCGCCTTCCAGACGTTGTTCTCCTCCGGCTCGTTGAATTTCCGCACTTACCTGCATTCTAATGACGGGACCTATACCCCGGAATTGAACAATATAGCAGTGGCTTTGACTACCGATGAGACCTTCTATACGGATAAGACCGGGGCGGATGCGATAAATGCTTTGAACTGCGACATCGCCAATGACCAGTGGGTGCAGTACAAGGCGATACTTTATTCCGACGGAAGGAATACGCCTGTGGTCAGCAACATTACCTTGACCTATACCGACGCCTGGTTGAATATTACTTCTCCCAACGGGGGAGAATCATGGCTTGAAGGCGATACCTATAATATAACCTGGACCTCGCAGGGGATAGACGCAGGGGCCAGTAACGTGAAACTTGAGTATTCCCCGGATAACGAGGTAACCTGGAAGACGATTATAGCCTCTACACCCAACACCGGCACTTACGCCTGGATTCTGCCGGATGACCCTGGGCTGTTGACCAAGGTGCGGATAACGAGTATAGAGTATCCTAACGTAACCGATAAATCCAACGCTTCCTTCAGGTTGATGGGCGCAGAGATTACCTCTCCCAACGGAGGGGAGATCTGGGAGTTGGGCAAGACGCATACGATTACATGGGATTCAGGCGGCAGCCTCGGTACGAGTACTTTGAAATTCGAGTATTCCATTGACAGCGGGTCTACCTGGGTAAGCCCGGAGATCGCCTCGGGCCAGACGGATGACGGAAACCTGACCTGGAATATTTCTTCGAGTACCGCTTATGCTTCTGATAATGTGCTGGTGCGCATGACCGATTCCTCCAATACGCAGGTGGATGATTCTTCGGATGAATCATTTGCTCTTGTTCCTTCTCCCGCAATCACTTTCACTTATCCTTTGGGAAGTGAAGAGCTCAAGGTGGGAGCTACCTATAATATAAGATGGACTACAAACTCGCAGCAGTTCGGCAGCCAGTTTGACCTTTATTATTCCAAGGATGGTTTTACCACATCGACGTATATCACTACTGTATCTTCCGGAGCCCCGGCCTCGCCGCTTACCCCGAATACAGACCTGTCATGTTCTTATTCATGGACTATCCCGGATGATTTGAGCGATAACGTTACGATAAGGGTAAGGGAGGTTTCTGCCCCGGCGGGCAGGGATACCTCGTCGGTAGTCTCCAAGGTTTCCTCCATATTCAAGATAGTCGATCCCAAGATTACCCTTACTTCTCCTAACGGCGGGGAACTTTGGGTCAAGAACGAAGTTAATAATATTACCTGGACCTCGGAAGGTACCATACACAGCGGAAGCCTTACTTTGCAGTATTCCAAGGACGGCGGCTCGACCTGGGTGAATATTTCGGGATTCGACGGATTGAATGACGGTGCTTTTGCCTGGACAGTCCCGGAGGAGGCGGTTTCGGACCTGTGCAAGGTGAGGATAAAGGACAGCGCCCGGCCCACGGTTA
>JAQTTS010000108.1 GCA_028710655.1 Dehalococcoidales bacterium | reverse complement strand
CCCTGGCCAGTTCAAGGCGGCGCTTCATTCCTCCTGAGTAGGTGCGTACGTCGTGGTGTCGCTTGTCCCAGAGCTCCATTATCTTAAGCACTTCTTCGATCCGTTTCTCGCGGATTGAAGAAGGTACGTTATAGACCATAGCGTGGAAGCGCAGGTTCTGCAGTCCGCTGAGCCGCTCATCGAGACTGGGATCCTGGAAGACCAGTCCGATTGACTGGCGGACCTGACTCTGTTGCCGTACCACGTCGAAGCCGTTAACGATCGCCTGCCCCGAGGTCGGCTTGGATAGGGTGCACAGGATATTGATGGTAGTGGTCTTGCCGGCTCCATTAGGACCCAGGAATCCGAATAGCTCTCCCTGTGCTACCTGGAAGTTGATATGGTCTACCGCCACCAGATCATCGAATTTTTTGGCCAGGTTTTTTACTTCTATAATGTAATCGCCCATCTTTATCCTTGGAGTAGTTCCTGTCTGGTAGGGCTTGACTCAGATGTTGTCTTAGCTGCTGCCGTTAGACTCTGCCCGGGTACCGACCTGCCTTATGCTATTCTAACACTTCGGGCTTACCTTTGTGTAGGAGCAGGTGGCGGCCATCCTTTATTGACATACCCTGATGGGTAACATATCATAATCATAGCAGCGGCTCTAGTCGGAGGTGCAAGAGTGTACCGCAGGATGCTGGTCACGCTGGATGGCTCGGAGCTTTCCGAGGTGGTTTTGCCTTATGTTAGAGGGCTTGTTGGCAGTCTGGGTCTGGATGTAGTCCTGCTTCACGTTTGTAAGCCGGAGGAAAGGGAGTTGGTCCCCCTGCATCGGGATTATATTGAGCATAAGGCAGAGTTCGTCAGAAGTCAGGCAAAAGAGCTACGGAAGAAGTCGGCGGTTGGATCGGCGAGGGAAGAGGTGGAAGTGCGTGGCGAGCTTGCCTCCGGTTACCCCGCTGAAGAAATCCTCCGTTATGCTGATGAAAATGGTATCGACCTGATTCTGATGGCGACTCACGGCCGCTCCGGGTTCAAACGGTTGGCTATCGGCAGTGTGGCGGATAAGGTGCTCCATGCTTCCAAGGTACCCGTTTGGCTTGTTCCGGCGCGGGGGCCCGGGGATGTTACCTACGATATGTGGCCCAAGAAGACCGTAGTGGTACCGCTGGATGGCTCGGAGTTGGCTGAAGCGGTACTTCCCCATGTCGAAGCGCTGGCAAAACAGAGCGGCGTTGAGCTGGTGGATGTAGTCCTGCTCAGGGTTGTTGAGTCTCCAGTTATGTCTGACCATTACTTCAGCAACATACCCGAGACGCGGGAGGCGATTGAGAAGTATCTGGCTAGAGTGGAAGGACGGCTTAGAAGAGCCGGCCTTAGTGTACAGTCCCGGGTGCTTACCGGCGAGCCCGCGGAACAGATTGTCGACTATGCCGGTACCACTCCTTTTAGTCTGGTTGTGATGTCGACCCATGCCCGCGCCGGACTTAGTCGCTGGGTTTTGGGTAGCGTTGCTATGAAGGTAGTGAGCGGGATCTCCGGGCCGATACTTCTGGTCCGACCCCTCTAGTTCGTGCTATACTCAGGTCAGTTGTTCTAAAGAAGATAGCAAAGAACCCGATTACTCTTACCGGAGTAACTCATTAAGTCCGGTATAATCGTCATATTGCCGCCGGAGTTGGTAGTCAATTTCCCCTATGCTTACTTCAGCAGTAGAGAAAACCTCTGCTGCAGCAAGGTGTCCCCCTCGGCAGAGGTCTTTCCCTGAGAGCAATATGTGTATGTGAATAAGGGACTCGTTTTTTTTCAGAGCAATCGAACCCTGGGCGCAGACGATCTCTAACGGACCGGTGTATTCCACACTTTCGTATTGACCAGGCAATTCCATCAGGAAGTTGAGCCGGGCTCTTTTTACTGATCCGATAATACCGAGAACCAGTCCGGAGTGTAAGCCGTTGTCATTACAATAACGAGCTATCTCAGTGAGCAGCTCTTGCCCCGGTTTCACTCGGAATACATGAATCTTCTTGAACAATCGATCTCCTAATTTCCATATTTGAGTAACATTTTAACAGACACGAATAGACAATTGCTACTAACGGCACCGGGTCGCTCCCATCAAGGGGTGACCTGGTGTAATTTCCGTGGAAAACGACATTAGGGATATTCTAAATCCTGGTAATCCGGTCATAAAACTCCGGCCGCCTGTCGCTAATGCAGTCCACTTCAAACTCACCGGGCTTGAAAATAACGCGCTTTTCTCTTGATTCGGCCAGACTGACTTCGCCGTACAGGATCTCGGCTTTCTCGGCGGCCTGCGCTAGCATGTCTCCCCGGGAATTGATAATCTTGCTCTGGCCGATAAATTCAGTACCGCGCTCATTACCGGTGCGGTTTGCTGCCACAAGATGCACCCTATTTTCAAGAGCTCGAGCGGGAACAATATATTGTGGGATTTTTTCCCGGCCCTCAGGCCAGTTTGTTGGTAGTACCAAAATATCTGCACCCATTAATGCCATAACGCGGGCGCTTTCAGGAAAATTACAGTCGTAGCAGATGAGCATACCGATATTGCCTATCCCAGTCTGATACACTTTAAAAGGTTCGTCGCCATGGTCGAGGAATCGGTCAACGCCTAGATAAGGGAGATGTATCTTTCTGTATCTGCCGATAAGCCCTTCCGGTCCAATAAGAGCGGCAGTATTAAAGTGTTTGTTGCCGGTCGTTTCCAAAAGACCGACCACTGCGTACACGCCTAATTCACGACAGCATGCTTCCAGCTTCATTGTGCTTGGGCCGGGAACCGTCTCTACGTACGGTAGAGCTTCATTGCGGCTGGCAAAAACGTAGCCGGTTAAGGCACACTCGGGAAACACAATCAACTCAGCGCCCCTACTGGCAGCCACCCGCATTCTAACTATTATTTCCTCAAGATTCCTCGAGTTATTCATTATCTTGGGCTCCATCTGAACCGCCGCAACTTGTGTTTTGTCACGCATGACGCTACCTCCAGTATCAGTCATAAATCATAGCCTATAATGCATAAAGACCAATAGCAAGTCAAACTTCATTCAGGGTCGTATTTCCTCTTGAAAGAAAGTAGACAGGTAGCAAGCTGATTTTTGTCTTACGGTATGGTATCTGTAGCTGATTAGAGCAGTAGCAAAAGAAGGGCCCCCGAATTTCGGAGCCCTTCTATCGTATCTGGTTATTGTCTATAAAGCTTGAGGCACTTTCTGGTGCGGACAATAAGGATGGTCACTACAACAAGCGCCATTAAGGGGCGCTTTCCTTGTCAAAACGGAGATGCTTGCGAGGAATTGCAGTGTACGTTTCCCTTTTCCTGGAGAGCGTGGGGAATCCCTATATGGAATTACTTTGGTGCTTGTCTATAATGCACATTCCATTTCAGGCAAAGCTCGTTTACGTATTGCTTAACCGCCGCATCTGTCGCCTTGTAAAGGTCACACAGAAACCCGTGGAGCATTTGGCTCCCACTCATTCTATCTGTCGGTTCTCCCGGACCTGGCAGATTGATGTAGACTATCTCCGCCATCACCTTTTCATAGTCTATAGCTGATGCCATTGCTCACATCCTCCCTTTTTATTTTAATATCATACCATATTTTAGCTACAAAAAGTGGTACCCCTGGCGCGACTCGAACGCGCGACACGCGGTTTAGGAAACCGCTGCTCTATCCACCTGAGCTACAGGGGCACATATATCTCACCCGTTGCCGCTTAATTTTAGCAACAAAGCCACTTGACCGCAAGGAGCGTATCACTAGTGGTGTTGACAGAATAGCGAAAATAGCATATCTTAAACTAGCTTAAGTATACACAGGTATGTTAATGCCGTACTCTGTGCCTTCGGGTCAATATGTCGAGTCATCTTGGCTATGGGAGGTAATGGTAGGTGCATCGCCCTCGCGTCCTCATTGCTGATGATGACCCGATAGTGGTGAAATTTGTTTCTGCCATTCTGAGAAACGATGGTTGCGATGTCCTTACCGCAACGGATGGTGCAGCTACTATCGAGGCTGTGGAAAGAGATTCCCCTGACCTGGTGATTCTGGATATCACGATGCCCAATGTCGATGGCTTTGAAGTCTGCCGGCGGCTTCGTGAGTGGTCTCAGGTCCCGATTATTATGCTCAGTGCTCGCGGCGAGACCCTGGATAAGGTACGCTGTTTGAACCTCGGTGCTGATGACTTCGTTACCAAACCGTTCGCCATGGATGAGCTAATCGCCCGGGTCAAGTCGGTGCTTCGTCGGGCCAGAACGCCGAGTGAGGTTCGTGAACCTTCTTCCTTCATCAGGGGTAGCATGGAGGTTGATCTCTTGCGAAGAAGAGTTACCGTGGCCGGTAAGGAAGTCAGGTTAACCCCTACCGAGTATATGCTGTTGCAGGAGTTAGTATCCAATGCCGGTAAGGTCTTGAGTCATACGCACCTTCTGGGTAGGGTATGGGGATCCGATTATGTCGAGGATAGGCAGTTTCTGCATGTTTTTATCAATCGCCTGCGCACTAAGCTTGAAGCTGACCCTCAAAATCCTGAATACATTACCACTGTCTCCGGTGTCGGCTACCTGTTTAAAGATGCTTCTTAGCTGAAAAATCACCTACCGCTTGGCGGTCAAACATTCTGAGTGTCTTCTCCCAGAAGACCCTTTGTCTTTCCGAAGTCTGTTTAGGAAACGTTTAGAAATTAGGAACGATTCTTAAGCTTTTGTTTAGTATTCCCATATTAGTATGAAGCAGCTAGCCGGAGAAATAGTTGAGTAGTATCAAATATTTCCGGGAGGACCAAGGTTGTGCCAGTGGTATTGGATGAGCAGACCTACTATCGCACCGGCGAGGTTTATCGCCTGGTCGGTATCAGCCGGAGCACCCTCTTTCGCTGGTTTAAGGAGGGTATTGCCGGTGAGCCCCGATATCGTGATAGGAGGGGATGGCGGCTGTTTACCGGGGAGGACGTGGAGGGGTTAAGGGCGCTGGTTAATCAGGTAAAGCATAGCAGGTGATTAACCTGTTATTCAATCTTAACCTCTTTCCTGATAATTAGGTGCTGAATTCGGGGTTATCAGCCAGGCTATTCGTATTGCAAGAAAGACATGGTGGCTGTAGCACGGGTGTTAGCTGGCGATTGTTCGACGCCAGATCAGAGGTAAAAATGAGCAGTCCGCTTAGGGTATTGGTTTTAGAAGACTCGGATGAAGATGCGCAGGTACTGCTGCGGGAACTGAAGCGCGGTGGCTACAGCCCGATTTGGCAACGTGTTGAGACGGCCGCAGCCATGAGGGAGGCCCTAGATAAACAGGCTTGGGATATCGTTATCGCTGACTACATAATGCCGTACCTCAGTGCTCACGAAGCGCTGGTGCTGTTACGAGAGCTCGGAATCGATATACCGTTTATTATTGTATCCGGTGCGGTTGGTGAGGAAGCTGCTGCGGCGGCTATCAAAGCCGGTGCCCATGACTATGTAATGAAGAACAATCTGCCCGGGCTTGTCTCCTCTGTTAAGCGGGAGTTGCGTGAGTCCGATTTACGCCGTGAGCACCGGTTGATGGAGGGAAAAATAAGGCGGGCGGCCGAGGAGTGGCGGACAACCATCGATACCATTACAGACTGGGTTTCCATTCAGGATAGTAATTTCAGAATTGTCAGATTGAATAAGGCTTATGCTGATATCTTCAAGAAGCACCCGCGGGAGCTTGTTGGCAAAACCTGTTATGAACTGGTTCACGGGACAAGTGAGCCGGTACCGCATTGTCCCCATAGAAAAACAATGCAGAGCAAGTTGCCGAGTATAGCGGAGTATTTTGAGCCTCACCTGGGAGTTTACCTTGAGACGGCTACGTCGCCTGTAATCAATGAGCAGGGTGAGGTTGTCGCTTCCGTCCATATCACCCGCGATATCACCGAGCGTAAGCGTATGGAAGAACAGCTTCTCATTGCCGACCGGTTGGCTTCTCTTGGCGAGTTGTCCGCCGGTATTGCCCATGAGGTGAATAATCCCCTGACCTCCGTACTCGGCTTTACCCAGTTGCTTCTGGAAGAGGACCTGACGGATAGCATCAGGGGTAATGTTGAGATTGTATTGCGGGAAGCGGAAAGGGCTTCCGGGATAGTGAAGAATCTCCTCACCTTCTCGCAGCGGCACGATCAGGTGAAACAGACGGTGAATATCAATAATATTATCGAAAGTGTACTTGAGCTTCGTGCCTACCAGCAGAAGTTGAATAACATTGAAGTCAATCTCAGATTAGCTGACCTGCCTGATGTTGTTGCCGACTATTTCCAGCTTCAGCAGGTTTTTCTCAATATTATCATCAACGCCGAATACTTCATGGCGGAGGCCAATCAGGGAGGCACCCTGAGTATTGCCACAGAAAAGGCCGATGATATCGTCAGGGTTACTTTCGCCGACGACGGCCCTGGTATTGCTAAGGAGGCCATGGGGCACCTGTTCGACCCATTCTTCACCACCAAGGGGGTTGGCAAAGGGACCGGTCTGGGCTTAAGCATCTGTCATGGCATAGTAACCGGTCACGGCGGTCGGATATATGCCGAGAGCATACCGGGTCAGGGCGCTGTCTTTACTGTAGATCTGCCTCTTCATCATACCGATGAAGGGACTGTCCTGGTGGGGAAGCTGTAGAGTTTGAATAGAGAAATATTAAGGTGAGGAAAGAGATGCCCGCTAAAGAAACGATACTGATAATTGATGATGAGGAAGCGATTCGCAAACTCCTCGAACGGAAGCTGGTTAGCATGGGCTACCGGTGTCGCGAAGCCGGTAGTGCCGCTCAGGCTATCGATGAGTTGCAGGCCGGTGCGGTGGCACTGGTTCTTCTCGATATCAAGATGCCGGGTAAATCAGGGGTTCAGTTACTGCCCGAAATAAAGGCTGCCTACCCTGATACGGTAGTGATTATGGCTACCGCTATCACCGATACCGATATTGCTGTGTATTGTATGAAGCATGGTGCCTATGACTATGTCACCAAACCGTTTAACCTTGGCGGAGTCGCCTTGAGTGTGGAGCGGGCTCTGGAACGGAAGAGACTGGAGATGGAGAACCGGGACTACCAGCAGCACCTGGAAGAGCGGGTTAGCCAGCAGGCGGAGAAAATCCGCCGGTCGTTCTTGAACTCTATTACTGCTCTTGCCTACGCTCT
>JAQTTS010000107.1 GCA_028710655.1 Dehalococcoidales bacterium | reverse complement strand
AACATGGAAAATCTATTACGTCTTCATATCTTCCGTTCATATGAGTTCTCCTCATTTATATATTCCTTTACTTCCCGGGTATTGTCTGATGTGTTACTATTACTAACGGGTGTAGGCATATGTCTATACCCTCCTCTCCCTGGCTGAAAAGCTAGGGTTTGATATTGGCTCCGCTCGTGTGGTTGGCGCCTGCGGCGGAGCCTTTAGTTTACCTTCTTCATTGATATGTTACTTTTTGCACCTCCTACTATTTTGAATTGGGCTTATTACTAGGCTGCTGTTGGCTATTAGTTCAAGTTTGTCCCCTGCTTTTAATTCATAGTATCTTGCCCATACTCGTGGGATGGTAATAACAAGCCCCGACTGTCCGAATTTTATTAACTTCCTTATCATTAAGCTGGGCATATCCTTCTCCTATAAATATTTGTTTAAGAATATGTTAAAATACGCAAAGATCAATTACTATACATAAAAGCAACATAAAAAAGCAGAATGGCTAAAAAAACCGAACTTTCGTTTGACATTAAGCTAATTATCTGGGATGCAGCAGTTAGTTCTGCGCCACGTAATTGGGAATCCATCAGTAGAAGCGTAGAGCGAAAGATGTCAGATAGTGATTGTCATGAGGATGTACCAGATACTAGGACCATCAGGAGAATTGTAGAAAAAGATATTAACGACCTCTCTGAAGAGGTCGTTATCGGAAAACTACCCAGGCATATATGGCCTCTTCGTAAGGACTATGAAGGAATAAAGAAAACTGCTGAGACAATCGCCAGGGTGACCACAGCCGAAGCTGTCATTGTTGTCAGAAATCCTTATAATAGTGCCACAGAAAGTGATATTAAGTGGTGGCATGTTGAGGCTGAAAACATCGCTGGTGGAGATGCTGAAAGGTGTCTAATAGATTTAGAATTCTTAAATTTAAGAACAAATAATAGGATAAGTTGTCGTGGAGCATGGGTTAAGGAGGCTATAACTGGTCCAGAGGTTGAGAAGACGCTAAGGGTTGGAGACCGTGTCAGCCAAATACCCGTAGTTATTAGGTCATTGAGGGAAATATACGTTTATGCCGCTATCAAATCAGATAGTACATATATTACAGATTCCCAATTTCTGATTGGTCGCCAGGCAGCTTATCAACTTGAGCCCGATAAGTATAACTTGTCGGTTATTATACGTTCAGGTTCCAAGGTTTGGACAACTGGCAAATTTCTTTTAACAATTCCGATTAGCGGAATTGATAGATTTTCTCTGACAGAAAGAAACTAACTATTCTTACTAGACTTCCACTTTAAGGTGCTTTGATATAATATCTCTTGATATTAATACCGCATGCGGATATAATATTAATATGTATAGTGTAAAAGAGGCCGCCAATAAAATAGGCATATTAGAGAGACATTTGAGGTTATTACTGCACAGGCGTGAAGTTGCTGGTATAAAGCTTGGGCGCGATTGGATAGTCCTTGATCTGAATTACATAAGAAAAAGGAAACTAAGAGAGGGTAAAAATGCCAAGAAAAGAGGTTAAAGCATATAGAGCTTACATGAAAGAATACATGAGGGCTAGAAGACAGGGATTAACAGGGATTAACAATCATTTAGATGTCGGGGTGAGAGGACTTGAACCTCCGACCTCAGCGTCCCAAACGCTGCGCGCTAGCCGACTGCGCTACACCCCGCTATCGGGAACAAATATAGCAGACCACCTGCTCGGGGTCAAGCGGGCGTGCCGGTCGGACAGGTCTTCAGTCCCGGCAGTCCGGGCAGATATCAAATGCCTCCGGAGCGATACCGGATATCTTAGCAATATACTCTACCTGTCTCTCGGGAGCCCAGTACTTGCCGCACTTGCTGCACTTCTTCAGCTTGAACTCCATCTTCACGTGAGGCATAGTGATCACCCGAGTATCGCCGACATCCTCGAAACTGATCGCCCGGGTAGGGCATACGAAAGAGCAAGAACCGCACCCGATGCATGCCTCGGAGAAGTCGTAGAACGGGGTAGCCATCTGCCGGTTGACCCCACGGTTGACCAGTGTTATCGCCGATACTCCTACCACCTCCTGACACACCCTAGTGCATAAGGCACAGAGAATGCACTTATGGTTGTCCTTCTCCAGGTTGAAGATTGGCTTATCGACGCCCAGACTATGGGCCATCTCCTGTACTACCTCTGAGTCGGGACACCTTGCCAGCAGCAGCTCGATCACCGTGCGGCGGATGTTATTAACCTCCGGCGTCTCGGTCCTGACGACCAGACCTTCCGCCACCGGATAGAGGCAGGAAGCTACCAACCTCTTCCGCCCCTTGCGAGTCACTTCAACCATACAGAGACGGCAAGCGCCATAAGGGGATACTTCCTCATGGTAACACAGGGTCGGGATGTGGATACCGTTTTCATTAGCTACTTCAAGTATTGTCTTTTCCTCTTCCGCCCGAAATTCCCGTCCGTCAATAGTCAGTTTTACCATCCTCTATCACACCTTCAACTTACTTTTACGGCGCCAAGCTTACTGACGTCATAGCAGGCCCCGCACTTGATGCATTTTTCCTGGTCCAAAATAACCGGCTGCTTCTTACCCCCGGAGGTTATCGCCCCTGCCGGGCAGGACTTGATGCATAGTCCGCATCCCGGGCACTTCTCCTTGATAATCTGATAGGTAATTAGCTCCTTGCAGACGCCAGCGGGACACCTCTTCTCCTTAATATGCGCCTCATACTCGTCTCGGAAGTAACGGATGGTACTCAAGACCGGGTTGGGTGCCGTCGAGCCCAGGGCACAGAGAGCGCCATCGGTCAGCGTCGCGGAGAGGCGCTCTAAAAGTTCGATGTCGCCTTCCTTACCCCTGCCCTCGCTGATGCCGTCCAGTATCTCCCGCATCCTCTTTAAGCCCTCACGACAGGGGACACACTTACCGCAGGACTCGCCCTCAAGGAAACCGATGAAATACTTGGCGATATCCACCATACAGTTGTCCTCATCCATCACAATCATACCGCCGGAACCCATCATCGAACCGGACTTGGTCAGTTCGTCGAAATCCACCGGCAAGTTGATCAAGCTATCCGGGATAACCCCGCCGGAAGGCCCGCCGGTCTGTACCGCCTTGAACTTTTTACCCCCGGGAATACCGCCGCCGATATCGTAAATGATTTCCCGAAGCGTTATTCCCATCGGGACCTCTACCAGACCGGTGTTGTTGACCTTGCCCACCAGAGAGAAGATCTTGGTTCCCTTACTGTTAGCGGTACCAGTTTTGGTATACCAGTCGGCACCATGATTGATTATCAGCGGGACGTTCGCCCATGTCTCAACATTGTTAAGCGTGGTGGGCTTTTCCCATAGGCCCTTTTCGACGGTATGGATATACTTTGCACGGGGTTCCCCTACCTTACCCTCTAGCGAAGCCATCAGTGCCGAAGACTCGCCGCAGATAAAAGCGCCGCCGCCCCGGTTTATCTTGATGCTGAAGTCGAAGCCGGAGCCGAGGATGTTCTTACCGAGCAACCCGTACTCTTCAGCCTGCTTGATGGCTAACCTGACATTCTTCACCGCCAGCGGGTACTCGTGTCGCACATAGACATATCCCTCATGGCCGCCTATGGCATAGGCTCCGATTAGCATTCCTTCCAGGACACTGTGCGGGTTACCCTCCAGCAGACTCCTATCCATATAGGCACCGGGGTCGCCCTCATCGGCGTTACAGATGATATAGCGAACGCCGTCCTCCGAGGGGGCATTACGGCAGGACTCCCATTTAATACCGGTAGGAAAGCCGCCGCCGCCGCGTCCCCGTAGGCCAGACTTCTTTATTTCCTCGATGACCGCCCCTGGTTTCATTCCGGACAGCACTTTTCCCAGAGCGGCATAACCGCCCACCGCCAGATAGTCCTCGATCAGGGAAGGGTCGATATAGCCGTTATTACCGAAGACAAGTCGCTTCTGGCCGGCATAAAACGGTACTTCATGCTCGTGGACTATCTTCTTGCCGGTATTGGGATCGGAATAAAGCAGCCTTTCGATGACGTTGTTCTTGAGCACCGTCTCCGAGATTATCTCGGCAGCATCATCGGCGCTTACCCGCTGATAGAAGATGTCCCTGGGACGGACGACCACCAGCGGACCCCTTTCGCAGAAGCCGTGACAGCCGGTAGTCCTGAGATCTACCTTTTCCTCAAGCCCGAGCCGTTTGATCTCCTTCCGGAAAGCAGTGGACACCTTTTCACAGCCAAAGGCATGACAACCGGTCCCGCTGCATACCGTAATACAGGGCTTCTTGGCATCCCGTTTACCAACTATCGATTTTCTTACCTTTTCCAGTTCCGCAGGAGAGCTTAACCTTTTCAATAGCTACCCCTTTCTCATCAAGAATATTGCTTAATCATATCTTTGACCTTTTCCGTCTTCATCTGACCGTGGTAGTCTCCATCGACGATTACCACCGGTCCCAAGGCACAGGCCCCCACACAGTTGACCGTCTCCAGAGTAAACTCGAGATCGTCGGTAGTGCCGCCGGACTTAATGCCCAGCTCACGCTCTACGGTCTCCAGCACCTTGACCGCTCCGCGGACATGGCAGGCGGTACCCAGGCAGACATTGATCAGGTGGCGTCCCCTGGGCGTTAAGCGCAGGGCCTTGAAAAAGGTGGCGACACTGTAGATCTGACTGAACGGGACACCCAGGGTCTTGCTGACATACTCGAGAGACTCCCGAGGCAGGTAATTGTACTCTTCCTGAATATCCTGCAGAATAGATACCAGCATACCCTTATCGTGCTGATATTTATCCAGTATTGCCCCTACCTTCTGTGCTATCTGTCCTGCTTCTGCATGCATTCTATCTTCTCCTTGAGTTTGGCGTAGTCCTTACTCACCCTGTCCTGAATCTCCTTCACGGTTTCCTCGGACAGATGGCGGAACCTCCCCTGCAGCTTCAGATAGTCCTGAACCGGCCTCAGCTGAGGTACATTTATGGTTAATTTGTAGCGGCCGTTCTCAACCTCGTAGAGGGGGAATACCCCCGTTTCTACCGCCAGGCGGCCCACCTTGATGGCTAACTCCGGAGCACACCTCCAGCCGGTAGGGCAAACCGACAGGACATGAATATAAGCCGGACCGGGGTTAAGTGCTCCCTTTCTCACCTTATCCATGAGATCGAAGGGGTAGCTGGGACAGGCGGTGGCAACATAAGGGATATTATGAGCGGCAGCAATACCGGGCATATCCTTTTTCCAGGTGACTTGCCCGATGCTCTTTTTACCGGCCGGGGCAGTGGTCGTCGAGGCACCGTAGGGAGTAGCCGAAGACCTCTGTATACCGGTATTCATATAGGCTTCGTTATCAAAGCAGACATAGAGAAAATCCTGCCACCTCTCCAGAGCACCCGAGATTGCCTGAAGCCCGATGTCACTGGTAGCACCATCACCGCCGATAGCCACTACGCTTATCTTCCTATCCGGACGCTTGCCCTTTCTTACCAAGGCCTTTAAGCCGGAATCTACGCCCGAAGCCACGGCAGCCGCATTCTCAAAGAGGGTATGAATCCAGGGCAAACACCAGGAGGTATGAGGTAACGGTGTTGCCACCACCTCCATACAGCCGGTGGCGTTAACTACAATAACATCACGGCCCAGCGCCTTGAAGGTCTGCCTTACCGCCAGTGCTTCAGCACAGCCGACACAGGCACGGTGTCCGGGGGCAAAGTTTTCCTTCTTCTTGATTAACTTGGGAACAAAAACAGCGTATTTCTCCATTATTCCCTCACCCCAAACATTTCAAACTCCTGTTCGGTTCCTTCCCTGGCAATCCTGGTCCCCCGCTCGATTATCTCTCTGAACCCTGCGATCGAGACCACCCTGCCCCCCAGACCACCGACAAAACCAACTACCTTGGGCCTCTTGTCCAGGCTATACAGGGCCGATCTGACCTCGGAGCAGACCGGTCCACCGGGCCCGCCGAAGGAAAGCGCCCTATCGAACACGACAAGAACATCGGCATCATGAACCGCCTGACGGATTTCAGCAAAGGGGAACGGCCGCCATAGTCTGAGATTCAGCAATCCCACCGCTTTACCATCATCACGCATAGCATCTACCGCACTCATGGCAGTCTCACTAAAGCTGCCCATAGTCATCAGCAGAACCTTAGCCCCTTCGCAACGGTAGCACTGAATCGGGGAGTAGTAGCGCCCGAAGATATCACCGAATTCCTTCCAGGCTTCCAGAATCACCTCTTTAGAAGATGTCAGGACTACATCCTGTGCCTTTTTCACCTCGGTGTAGATATCCGGCGGCCCGAAAGCCCCCATCGTTACCGGTTTGTCCGGATCCAGGGGCAGGGGATACTCAAACTGGGGCAAGAACTTGTCAACGTCTCTCTGCTCTTCAAGATATATCGGCTCAATGACATGGGTCAGTTGAAACCCGTCCAGGTGTATCATCACCGGAAGCAGTGCCCTGCGGTCTTCACCGATACGGAAGGCACAGAGTATGTTGTCAAAAGCCTCCTGCCCGTTGGTGACAAAGATCTGAATCCAGCCGGTATCGCGAACAGACATCACATCGGAGTGGTCACCCCAGATGCTTATCGGCGCCGACAGGGCACGATTGGCCACCGCCATAACGACGGGCAATCGCATTCCTGAGGCAACGTAGAGCACTTCGTGCATCAATTCCATCCCCTGGCTGGAAGTAGCGGTAAAGGTTCTCGCCCCGACTGCTACTGAGCCGAGACAGGAACTCATTGCCGAGTGTTCCGATTCAACCGGGATATAGGAAGCATCTAACTCACCGCTGGCTACCATCTCGGAAAGGTCTTCCACAATATGGGTCTGCGGGGTAATGGGATAGGCCGCGACAACATCAACGTTGGCCAGCTTGGCAGCGATGGCAACAGCCCGTGAGACCTCTATACCTACCCTTTGTGTCATCACTCCTCCTCTACCATATTAATCGCTTTTGTCCAGCACTCCCGGGCACAGATGCCACACCCCTTACAGTAAAACAGGTCAGCCTCAAAGTATCCCTCTTCGTTCGGCTCAATACACCCCTCGGGACAATAGATGGAGCAAAGGCCACATTTGATGCAACGCTCGTGTGCGTAGGTCGGCCGCTGCGTCCTCCAATCGCCGGTCTGATACTGGCGGGCACTTCCCGGCTCGGTGATTATTGCGCCAATCTCTATCTGCTGCCAGGTTGGCTTACCTTCTGATTCCGTCAATTGCTCTTCCCCC
>JAQTTS010000106.1 GCA_028710655.1 Dehalococcoidales bacterium | reverse complement strand
ACTTACATCCAAAAATAATAACCTTATCATCATTATCTTTATAGCAGCAGGAATTGTAATTACGGGTTTAATCGTGTTTTTTTGTATACGAAAGGCAAGATCAACTTCGGCATCTAATGATAACCGGTAAATAGTTACAGGGTCTTTACCCCTCTAAATCATTTCATTCCTTCTTACCAGTTTGAAAGCTCTGATACGATGTAACATAATACTTTTTGTTATATCACGTATCGCTAAACAATTATCAGTCTGTCCAGATTGTTACAAAGACTGTGAAAGGAAAATCACTCACTACCCATAATGCCAGCGTAGGCGTAGCTTCCGATTCAAATAATTTTATAGTTTTAAAAAGTACATCTTCACGTTTAGCTGTAGAATGTTACAGAGCCATCGATAGAGAAGGCGTAAAGAAAGAGATTATTCAGCATTTAGAAGGCGGACCACTACCATATAGTCTTAGACATAAAAAATATCTTATCAAGTCCATATAATGAACTTGATAGACGCGTCGCCGAAAAATTGAGACCATTCGCGTTTGGCTTACTTTGAGAGCGTTACCCCGCTTGAATAACTTGGGTTTATTGAACATTTCATCGAATTGTAGAGCGCGACGATTAACCGCCGGATTGAATATCGTATTCCCGACTTATTTCAAACGGTGATTTACCGCCACGGTCCGGCTGCGGCGTATTATTCCAGATGTTCATGGCCAAGCCGATCCATTTGTTAGCAGCCTCTACCGACTCGACTGCCCCAACCCGCTTGATGATTTCTTTAATGAACTCATTAATCTGACTTGATGTAATATACGGGATCACAAGCGTCTTCCACTGTGCCGGAGTCATAATCATGCTCTGGCGACCTTCGGCTTTGGCCGCTTTTGTCATCTTGGCCACCGCTGCTTTAAGGGATGAATCTTGCGGTCGCTCTACTTTCGGGCGTTCTTTCGAAGGGTCTTTCCTTTGCTGCAGGAATCTCTCCATCTCTATCGGGCTGAGTTGGAATTTCTTCAACATGGCCTGCATACCCGGCCGGATGCCTATCGGCCAGGAGAGCCAGCCGGGACCAACCAGCCATCCGCGCCGTCCGGCGGGAATAATATAGGCACATATGGCGTCATCACGGTTGAAGATACGGCTTATCTGGCGATTTTCGACAGTGAACTCTTCATCTTCCAGCTTCAGAATCAAACCTCTGCCCGGATTGACCATGGCTACCATCGCCAGTACATGCCTCGCCCCTTTGAGTGAATCAATTGCTGAAGCAAGTTCATTGCCACTGAGGAGGGCGGCTGCGGCAAGCTCCGCCGGGCTCCGTCCATCCGGCATCTTGAAGGTAAGCATAAACCAGCCCAGGAAGCGCCGCTCCCGGCTGGTGACATCACCGGCGCCCTCCATATAGTGAACTTCCCCCAGTTCATCATAGCCGAAGTATTCGCTCCTTGCCTTAGACCGTATGTCGGCAAGTTCCTCACTGCCGGCGCACCAGGCGGCTATTTGCTCCACTAAACTGGCAGTCAACGCCATAAATCACTCCCCGGATAATATCATATCTATATCTTCAAGCCACTCGAGGACTCTTTGTTCCATCCGCTCATCTTTGAACTGAAACCATCTTTCCCTTTCCTCGGGATAGTTGAGCAGCACGTCCTTGAAGCGGCGGAAGGCTCCCTTGCCATTAATGGCCACCCCCAGTAGTTCGGCAAGGCGCTCGTTATCTACGGCGGCAATGAAATCTACCATGTCCTGGTAACCTTCATGGGACTCGGCTTTAGGTATTCTCTTGTAACGCTTGAAATCTTCCTCGATACGTTCTTTAAGTTTCTCGGATTCCTCATCATCCATATATTCCGAGACGAACAATATTTCTCCGGTTTCGAGGTCGAGGAAGTGTTCATTTTCATAGGAGCCGTCCTCCATCGCCTCGCAGATTTCATCCAGACTTATATTTAACACCATCTTTTCCACGGCTTATTTCTCCCACGTTCCGGCAAATGGTTTGTCTAAATTATAAGCCATGCTAGGGGCTGGTATGCAAACCGGTGCTGCTCCGGATATAGTCTGGAATATTCCTCTTAATACAGTGGGGGTGGTCACCCCGGGATGGTCGATAAAAGGTATTAGCAGGACAGTGCAGCCACAGGATACTGGCATGGGTGCAGGCTCATAGATTGAATAGAATTTATAGATAGAATGGTATGGGTAGAATACGGAGTAGTCCTCTCGACCTTTCATTCTCTCAGCGGCCACCCAGATGGCATCATTGAATCAGTTATCCCGGAGAAGCGAATTCTTTCTTCCGGGGGGTAACACCCCGGCGCTCATGAGGCAGCGCCCAAGAGAAGGTGGCGCGTATTTACTGGGTGCGTACACACTGGCACGTATTCACTGGGTAGCGCGCTTACCTCTCCCGGCCTGACTGACCGAGGCCGGCGTATAGCATCGATAAAGCTGCATGTTTCCCAGCCGGAATTATCCGCATAGTATAACAGAAGGCACTTGACAAACTCTATCCAATCTGTCATACTACGTGATGACATGTTAAACCAACTGGTTCAAACACGGATTAGCCCGCAGCTTAAAGAGGCTTTCGAGGAAGCTGCCCAGCGTGAAGGACGCCCGGCCTCGGAAATCCTGCGCTTGCTCATCACCGAGTGGGTGGAAAGGCGGCATCCCGACCTGTTGAAGGAAGAGGCCGGGGGGTTCAGGCCGATGGAAGCGGGGTCGGAGCAGCAAACATCTCCCACGCAGGCGATAGCTCCGGTCATGTGCTGGAGATGTCACGGTCGCATCGATTGGCGCATGGAGCTGGGGCCTCAGGGATATTGCCCCTACTGCGGGGCGTTCATCGACCTGCGGGTAAGGTAGGCGGCAATTGGCTCGGGCCAGGTGCATACTTAGTGAAAAAGGTTAGGTTCACTCCGAAATGACTGTGGGAGTGGAAATTGGAGGTAAAGTAAGCCAGAGGGGAGGGACAATGGAATGAACGAGGAAAGAGTCGAAAACCGGCAGGTCGATAAAATGCAGCCGGTTACTCTGCAAAAGGGAGTGGAGACACTACGGGCACGGCTTTCTTCGGTGCGCCTGGAAACCCTGGCAGCGGACAGCGACACCGCTCTTAGCCTTCGGTTTCTCGGTGATGCGGCTAATCTTGAAGAGCGGCGTCTGCTGGTGGAAAATCTTGCTCACTACTTGCCGCCGGCACTCTCGATAATCGGGGTAAAGACCGGGCAAGAACCGGGCAACGAAAACAACAGTGATTCAAACCCCGATTGATAGGGGAGACAAGCAGCGATTAACATAGAGCTACTCACCTGAGAGGAGGGCCAGCATGGATATAGAAGAAAGTTCCCAGGGGCAACCGGAGCGAAATGAATCCGGTGGTTCCTCTGTTAAGAAGAAGCGTGCTTTTGTTATGCTACGGGTATCCGACAGGAAACAGGCTAGCAAATATGGACCAAGCGCCCAGCGCGCTGAGGCGTATGAAGGGGGGAAAGAATGTCCGATACCGCTGGAGTTTAGCCCAGACCGGGAGGCATTCTGGACGGAGACCGCTTCCAGCTGGAACCGAAAGCAGTTCACCATCGAAATGACCAAGCGACTTGAAGAATTCAAGCGGGGTGAATGGGATGTGTTGGTTTTCCCACGGGTAGACCGGGAGACCCGCTTCCTGGCGGGGTCATTCGAGGCTCTCTCCCAGATGCTTCGAGCGGGTGTGCCTATTTATTTCGCCAAACATCACTTGCTCCTGCGCCAGGGCGACTCCGAAGCCTTTGACACCTACTTCGACCTGGTGAAGGAAGCCAGGGCTTATATTAAGGTTCTCAAAGCCAACACTGCGGGCGGCAGAGCCCAGGCGATGTTAGCCGGGCGTATTCCCACCGGCTGGGGGCCGAAGGGACTGACGGGATACGATTGGAAGGACAGGCGCTTCGTCAAGAACAGGGTTGCCCCCGCTGTTGAAGTCGTGCTGAGGCGGTATCTCGAAGGTTATTCGGGGACATCTATCATGTTCCATCTTAAGAGGGAAGGTTTTCTCACCAAGGAAGACCGGCCGTTTAGCCAGAGCACCGTGAGCAAGGTACTCCACCATGCACGCTGGTACGCAGGAGTTATTAAGTACAAGGATAAGGAATTCCGTGGGCTTATAGAGCCGATAATAACCGAAGAAGAGGCGGAATGTATCGAGGAAAGGCTGAGTCGAAATACCAACTGGCGGACGGCCTACGGGCGGGCGCATTGGTGGACAGGGCGGGTATTCTGCGGCATTTGCCAGAGAAGGGTCTCAATCTCCAAGAGTCATGGGTGCCGGTGCAATGGGAGGGACAACCGCCTCCCTGAGGTGTGCGCCGCTCCCTGCCTGGGTTTCGAGGCTTTCCAGTCCGCTCTCAGTGATGCACTGAGGCTTACCTTGTCCCACCCCGAGGCTATGTTTGAGCAGATATGCGATCAGATGGATGGCTGGGAGAAGGAGACAGCCTTCCTGAGCGGTGAACTCGGGGATAAGAAAGAAAGACTGGCTGATATAGACTCTCGTTTAGAGAGGCTCTCCCGCCAGCATGAGATGGGTATCCTGGATGAAGTTCAGTTGATGGAGCGCACCTCAGAGATTGCCAGGGACCGGAAAGAGATGCAGGCGCGGGTGCGTGAATTGGAGAATATCCTGAGTTCCCCTGCTCCTTGGAACTTGAACCGAGATGACGGACTCGTCAGAGAATGTCTGGACGCCTTTGAAATTTGTGATGGTTCACCCGAGCGTAACTTTATGTCCGCGGTAACCACAATCGCCGCGAAGTGGATGGATGACCTGGGTATGCCGGGAACCTTACCTCACGAAGAGACCTGGCAGAGGATTGCCGAGAAATCAAACCTGCGTGTGTCGGTCTATCCTCCTGAGGAGGATGAGATTGCTGGCCAACGATTGAAGGCAACTCTAAGGATAACGGGTGAGTTCTCACCATGTGCCGGGACTCAGATTGTGGGAGCAGGTATCCAGGCCGCAACGGTCTCCACGCTGTCTTTACCGCCATCACCGCGAAGGCATCTCTGAGCCGGTGCGGGCTGACGTTATGCGTCTTGCCGCTTTCCGAGTTGACCAGACCGGGAAGCCGGGCTTTCCCGGCACACTCCTTCACGATCTGCCAGGCGCGGTGGCGGGTGATACCAAAGAGGCTGCCTTTGCCATTTTTTGAGATACTCCCGTCACGCCGGATATACTCCCTGAGCATGGTCAAAGTGTCATCGTCCAGCGGTAGCGTCCGAAAGCGCCGGTGGTCCTGCGCAGAGGTGATTGCCTGCTCCACTTCCTGCCCGCAGCCGGGGCAATACTTGTGCCCTTTGCCCAGCCGGGCGCCGCACGTCCGGCAGGACAGTTTGATACGCTGCTTGAGGTGCCGGATGGTGACCGTGCCTCGTTTGAAGTCAATATCGCCCACACCGATCCCCAGCGCCTCAGAAACACGGCAGCCGAGATGAAAGAGCACCCGGATCAACAGCCGGTCTCGCAGATACTCCGCCGCCGCTTCGAGCGTCTCGATCTCTTCCGGTTCCAGGTATGCCTTGGTCATCGTCTCGCCGTCCCTTCCGCATAGTTGCTGCCGGCCCAGTCCCCGGTAACCATGAATTTGTAGACGCTTACGCGGCGGAAGTCGATCCACTGGGAAGCGCTCCACAAGTAGGTCTCACCGGGATTCAGAGGAATCACCTGGTTCCACTGGCGATGCGGCTGCCCGTCAACCAGTCCCACGATGGCAAGGGTATGCGTTCCCGGCGCCTGCCCCTGGTTGGTGACCGGAACCGAGAACCGGCAATCCCAGTACATATCCAGGATCTGCCCGTCTCCGGTTACCTCAACATTTATTTGCAGCGGCATAACAAATTGCGCCACACCGATGACATTGATATCCGCAGCCGGCAGGAGCGCTATTTCCTCACCGCCCGAAGTCACCTGAATAGAGACCGGGTATATTCCAACGACAGAAGGCATCGTGATGGTAAAGCCGACCGTCTTTTCACTGAGAGCGGGAATAGCAAAGGAAGCCTCGTAACGGGTCAGTTCGGGTAGTCCGACAATGAGCGCCGCACGGTAATCAAAGCCCTTCTGCGTCGGGTTTCGCATAACAACTCTCGCCGTCTTCAGCTCACCGGGATAAAATTCAACCATAGCGTTTTCACTCCCAGGTAATCGGGCCGACCTCGATCGCCGGTGAAATATGAATTACCACGTTTTCCGTCGCCTGGTAGTGCGCGATCAGGTCGGCGCCCTCTTTTACATCCAGGAACACCGGATACTCCCCTTCCAGAACCGGCATGGTCAGGGTGAAGCTGACGGTCTTCGTTTGCCCGGCGCCGATGGTCACCGCGCCGGGACCGGTGGTCGCTATCTTGGCAATCCCTAAATACAGCTCGATGGTGTAGCTAAATTCCCGGGCGGTGGGATTGGTCAGCTGCGCCCGCGCCGTCTTCACACTGCCCGCTTCAAAGGTGGGATCGTCCATTGCCAGCATCTCGATCTTAACCTGTGGTTTAATCATGGTATTCTCCTTGTCTCCGGATGACCCGACGGCATCGAAACAATTTAGAATCGGCATCCGTCTAATCTTTATAAATCCTTAGCTCCAAATGACCTCGATGGGGTCGGCCGGGTGTTCGATTGTAAAATGCTGAACCAGCTCGTCATAGGTGGCGAATCTTACGGCGCAGACCGGGCAAATATAATCCAGCCTTGGCGCATATGCCTGCGCGACGGATGTCAGCATCACCATACCGAGCATCGCTCCGAAACTTCCCAGGAAGATACCCCCCATGTTTTTCATAGATGCTCCTAGATCCAAACAGCGACCAACGGCCTGATTTGACTGTCGAGAGTGCCCCAAATGCTTGGTTTATCGAGAGGATGGGCTAACTCGATCCTTTTCTCCTCAACCTCCGCCCAGGCGTGGATGACCGGAATGTCCAGTTGGATGCTTCGATTAACCCGCGTGCAACCGAAGGCAATCACCACCCGGGCACTAATCCCCCGTTTAAGGCACTCCTTCCGAAACCGGAAGGCTTTATGAATACAGTTATTCGTAATCAAGCAGTAAGGTTCTTTCCGGATCTTTTCCGCAATCTCATCAACGATAGCCACGCATCACCCCCGCCGTCATCATGCCGACCATGCCGAGCGCCATCAGCGCCGAGACCGGCTCCATCATCTGACTCAAGTCAAGCATCGGGCGGGTGGCAAACTGCCCGCTGACCAGCGAGCCGAAGGGCATGCCGTAGCCATAGCTTGAGTC
>JAQTTS010000105.1 GCA_028710655.1 Dehalococcoidales bacterium | reverse complement strand
TGCCGCCAGCTTCGTTACCAGCTTCCCTCTCGGTGTGGCCACCACCCTGGCAGTATCCTTGCACGAAATACCGCAGAGCTCGGTGACTTTGCTGTACTGGTCTACGGCGGCTTCGGGACAAAACGAGCCCTGCTCTTCAATTTCATCTCGGCATTGACGGCAATTCTGGGCGGCGTAATCGGTTACCTTGCTTCTTCTGCAATGCAGACTTCTGTCATTTACCTTCTCCCGTTTGCCGCGGGTAACTTCATCTATATCGCCGCAGCCGACCTTATTCCTGAAATCAAACATCAGGTTAGCCTGCGTAGGTCAATATTACACTTCGTGGTCTTTCTGATTGGTATCGCAATCATGCTTGTAAATCGTCAGCGTAGATGGCACAGTATTCGGGCATAGTTTAATGGACACTTTGAGGGTTTGAAAAGGCCTCCCGGCAGCGGTAAAGTAAGCTGTATGGAGGAACCGAAAGTGTCAGAAGAACCATCTACACGAGATTCACTCACCGATGAAACTAGGGACTTCATCCGCACCGTCAGGCGCATCACGCGACGTAAGTTCACCCCTGAAGAGAAGATTCGTATCGTACTGGAAGGTTTCCGGCGTGAACTGACCGTTGCCGATCTCTGTCGCCGTGAAGGCATCAGGCCCAACGTCTATTACAGCTGGTGCAAAGACTTCATGGAAGCAGGTAAGGAGCGGCTGACGCGAGATATCAGACGTGATGCCACCCGTGCTGAAGTCGATACACTGAAGCGCGACAACGAACGCTTGAAGCAGATCGTGGCGGAACTCACCCTGGAAGCTCACCTGCTTAAAAAAACCGCGATACCCGGTCTGGACTAAGCCGGAGGTATCGGCGGATGAGCATGGACGAGCGACTTCAGGTAATGGAAACAGTATCAGCTTCGGACAGGAGTAAGAGTCAAGTATTGGCCGAGCTGGGGATTCCCCGACGTACCTACTACAACTGGCTGAAGAAACAAAGGCAGGGCAGACTGCTGGATGACGGTGCTAAGGGGAGGATTCCCTGGAACCGCCTGACACCCGAAGAGGTGAACAAGGTGATCGAGATGGCTCGTGCTTCTTCGGAGGCATCCTGTCGGCAGTTGGCCTATTCTCTGGTGGATGACGAGAGTACCAGTGTTTCTGAATCCACGGTATATCGGATACTGAAACGAGAAGGGCTGGTGAAACCAGCGGAAGTAACGGGGTTCGCCGCCGGTAAGGAATACCGCCGGAAGACCAGTCGGCCCAACCAGATGTGGGCTACCGATTGCAGTTATCTGAAAGTGCCAGGTTGGGGATACTACTACCTGATAACCGTGATTGACGACTACAGCCGTTACATCCTGGCCTGGGGCCTCAAGTGTGATATGACCTCGGATTCCATCATCGATGTGGTACAGCAGGCAGTGGATGCCACGGGTATGACGGACGTGCCGGTTCAGGACCGCACCTCACTGCTGACCGACAATGGCTCAGGATACGTGTCCCAGGTCTTTAATGATTACCTGAAACTGGTAGGTGTCAGGCACATCGTGGCTTCTCCCTATCATCCTCAGACCAACGGCAAGGTGGAACGATATCAACAGACCTTGAAACGTGAAGTGAATCGGGTTGTATACGATGCCCCTTCGGAACTCAAGCAGGCCATCGCCGACTTCGTGGCTTACTACAACTTCAGACGCTACCACGAAGCGTTGGACAACGTAACACCGGCCGACGTGTATTTTGGGAGGAAAGAAGATATCTTGGCAGAAAGGCAAGAAACCAAACGGGTTACCATCAGATCAAGAAAAGTGTATAATCGCATGCTGAGGGAGGCCAGAACCCCTAGCCTCAATGGCTAGAGTGTCCATTACTACTCTGTGCCATTAGTGCTGACGACACACACCTGCAGCACTCGAATCGCTTTGAGACCTAACTCCAGTGTTTTTAGTTCCATGGTCAACCTCCTAAACTTTGTAAAAATCGGCTATCTGGAACTCGCTCACCTGCGGCGCCAGGGTAGCCAGAGCAACATACTTTGTCTTCTCGTCATCGAAATACCAGTAGCCGTCCGCGCCGTACCAGTAGCTGTAGGCATGGATGGTTACCGCCTTGTTCGGCATGATGAAGTTGCCGCTGAAAGAGCGGATAGCCCCGCCTTCGACATTTGCGTTGTTTTCCGGAAAGGTGATGCCCGGCCAGGGCGTCACTCCGTACTCCAGGGCGCCGCCTACCATGATGCCGATCGCCGCCGAGTAGGTGTTCTTGATCCTGACGGTTATATCCACCCTTTCTCCAGGCACCGCCTGGGATGGGGCTACTATTTCGATAATCTGCGCGTACTGTGCCATTTTCCTTCCTCATTAAGCCGGGTAGGTAAGCTGGAGCGTGTAGGTTACCTTCAGCTGTCCCGTATTCGGGACGTTCACTCCACCCGCCAGCAGGTCGCGGCACAACATGAAGGTGGCGCTGGAGTTGTCGTAGGTCCCTTTTGTGTAGACGCCTACCTCGTTCACAGTGATGTCGCCGCCGCTGTTGTTATTGAAATACCTCACCCAGGCGACCGTCTTGGTGGTCCCAACCGTGGAAACGGCCGGGGGATCGGTCAGACTGTAAGACAGCTGTCCGGCCAGGTTGCCGCTGGCGATCTTTGCCCCCAGCGCGTAGCTTTCGAGGCTCTCCGGGTTACCGCCGGTCCCGACCACGATGCCGAACGCATCAATCCCGGCCGCCGCATAGATGCCGCTGCCCAGGTTCACATAGATGCTCGAGTTGCTGGCCCCGCCGCTGGATGAACCGGAAGCGGGCTGGGTTGTGACATCAGACCTGGTGGACCCGTTGACATCCACGAGGGCAAGTCCCACTGCTGCGTCTCCGGCCACTGCCGCAGCCTGGCAGACCATCAGGTTATAGGCATTCCTCACCCAGCTGTGACTTCGCTGTCTATGCCGGGCAACAATCCGGCCTTGCCTGTCCCTGACTTCAAATTCCCAGAAAGCCTCGGGGAGGAGGATATGAAGCTTCTTAGCCAGCTTTCTCATCTCGTCGTAATCGTTTTCCAGTAATGTTCCTTTCATGGCTATCTCCTATGCATAGACCAGAATCCAGGCCCGGGTGCCAAGCGGCTGAACAAATCCGCCGCCGATGCTGGCGGCCCGCGCCCTTATCCAGTACAGTGTTAGTCCGGCGATGGTATCCATTGCCCAGTCGCCCGGGCGCAGGAAGGTCAGCCAGCCCTTTCCGGCGGCTTTCCAATCACTGGTACTGTTGTGCCTTATTGTCAGTGTTCCCCATGCTCCGGCGCCCCTGGAATACTCGTAGGCCAGGGTGTAGTTGGCTCCTGCCTGCCCAACCTGGACGCAAACCGAATCAAACAGGCCGGGGTGTCCCAGGGTGTAGTAATCATTGATAGCACCGTCTCCCGGCAGGAGGGTCATGTCATTTCCAGCATCGTCATTTGCCCCGGCCGTCTCATCGGTGTCGCCGACATCGTCGTTGTGCGACACGGCGCCACCCATAGGGTTGACAGACGTCGCCCTGGCTTCTCCGGTGAAAGCCGGGGCCGGGATACCGAGGGTGGGAGAAGAAGTATCGCCTCCACCAGTCCCGATAATATGAGCCATGCTCATCACAGGCATAGGCAACGCGAGGTCAAAGGCCAGCGCCCGGTTCGCTGAAGCAGTCAGATACTGCACCAGGCTCTCGATGTCCTGCCAGACTGGAGACAGTCCCGGCCCGCGACTCCTCAAAAAGCTGTAGCCCTTGCCCGCGTCGGCCGTGAGCTTCTCAAGAACACCGGCGCCACGGAAGGCGATATCGCCGTGACCCATAACACCGGCGATGGTCTTCAGGTTGGTTATTTCCCTGGCCTGCCAGTCCTTGTCGGCGTCTATCTCAAGCTGGGAGAGTCTGGCTATTCCTTTTGTCAGTAAACTCATTCCATTTACCTCGGCATTGACATTCCGAAAAGCGACCCCAATGGTATATAGACCAGCGCCCGGCCTGCCTCGTCCAGACCTGATACGTTAAAGCAGCTCCCGACCACCCAGGTGGCTACTCCGACGACCATTACCAGCATCGCTCCCCACCAGGGTATCGGCGATATCTGGCGAGGTTCCGGGCTATTGCCCACCTTCAGACCACATGAAGGACACTCGGTCTGTCCAAGCGGGATATTGACCCGGCAGTCTGGACAAAAGTAATACCGAATTGGCGTCCTGGGATGGGTTATGGCCCTCGACAGAGCGAAAGCCATAAACCCGGGTACATTCTTCAGTGAAGTCATGCCACTACCCCCTTTATCATCCCGAAGAAAGTGGTCATCATCATGAGGGTGCTCATGGCGCCCGACATGTCCTGGGACGGTGCATTTACCTGGGCTACCTGTCCGAGCATCGTGCCCATTGCCGGCAGTCCGAATCCGTAGGTGTTGTCCTTGTTGACCGGGGCACTCTGCGGCTTGGTGGAGAAATAAGGAGCGAACTGGCGGGCTTCCTTCCAGCGAAACGGCCATGCCTCGCCGTAGGCCCGCCGTCCGCTCTCCCACAGCAGCCCGGTAAGCCCGGAGAGCATGGGAGCGGCAAAGCTGGTACCTGACTTGGTCAAAAAATCTTCATCATTCTTGTTACTGGCCATCTCCAGTCCGGTGCCCCAGATAACGAAGTCCGGCTTGGTCTCACCCTGCACCGTGGGTCCGCGGCTTGATTTCTCCCAGATGGCCAGGTCACCCGTGCTCTCTATCGCTCCAACCGCGGTCACTTCCGGGTCGCAGGCGGGGAGCATCACGGTGGTCATCTTCGGGCCGGAGTTACCGGCCGCGGCAATGACATCGAGCCCGTAGTCGATGCTGGCCTGCCGGCAGGCTGCCCTCACCGGGTTGTCGGGATCGCCGTCATCCTCACCACCCAGGGAAAGATTTATAACATTGGGATAGGCTTCATCGGTCGGCCAGAGACCTTTCTTCCTGGCGGCCTCCGCTAGTTCGCAGACGCGGTCGATGCCCAGCACGATGTCCTGGTCGCTGCCCAGTCCTTCGTCATTGATAACCTTGATGTTTATTATGGAGGCGCCCGGCGATACGCCGGCTTTCTCTCCCAGGGCGTGCATGCCTCCGGCGACGACAAAGGCTACCTGCGTGCCGTGCCCGAAGACATCATCCGCCGAAGGCGAGTCGGTGAAGTTCGCCTCGTAGACAACCTTGTTTCTCAGGCTCTGGTGGGTCTTTCTGACACCGGTATCGAGGACCGCCACCGTAAGCCCTGTACCGGTCAGCGGCGGGCTGAAGTATGACCGGAGCATGTAGAACACGTCCGAGAGGGTCTCGACCGGCGGCAGCTCGGTCATAACCTGGGCGACCCTGTAGTCCTTGATGGGCTTCAGGATGAGACCCGGAACTGCCGACAAAACCTTAGTTTGCCCATCGCTGAGTTCGCAGAAGAATTGTCCCAACAGCCTGGCGGGCTTGCAGTCCGAAATGCCCAGCTTGCGGATCTCCTCTTCTGCCTGTGCCGGTGCTATTCCTTTGGCGATTACCGAATATCTCATATTTGTCTCCTTTACGCCGGGTAGGTGAGCTGGATGGTATAAGTCACCTTGAGCTGGCCTGTGTTGGGTACCGTTATCGTAGAAGCCAGCTTGTCCCGGGACTGCAACCACTTCCCGTAGACGGTGCCGCCCTGGGGCTGATTTACAACGAGGGCAACCTCATTGACATTGACATCATTGCCGCTGTTGTTATTGAAATACCGGACCTGGGTATTCGAGAGGACTTTCGTGCCAACGACGTAGGCAATTACGTGGGAGTCCTGCTCGATGTAACTGATCTGACCAGCACCAACGCCGTTGGCGATCTTGGTCTGAAGCTGGTAGTCTTCGAAGCTCTCAACATTCGTGCCCGCCCCTACCTGGATGCCCCAGGTATCATTACCCGCCGGGCCGCGATAGCCGTAGGTGGTACCGTCAATATCGGCATCGCTTTGGCCAACAGGAGCGCCGGCTTGTCTCAGCGCACCTCCGGTGTCTTTGACATTCAGATAGCCGGGCCCGAAGGTGCCATAGTTGGCATTCTTGCCAGCGAGCTGGCAGAACATGTGGTTGTAAGCGTTTCTCACCCAACTGTGGCTGCGCTGCCGGTGATAATGGACTGTCCGGCCGCTGCCGTCCCTGACCTCGAGCTCAAGAAATGCCTCGAAGGTAGGTATCTTCAGCTCCTGGCCCAGCCTCCGCAGCTGCCGGTACTTGCTTTCTTTTTGTTCACGTATAATTTCCATGTTTTCTCCTCACTAGACGAGCTGAGCGGTGACACTAATCGACGGGACCGGGGCATTCAACACTGGCAATGCCCCCTGACCGCCGCCGGAATGCTCCTCGGTTGCCGCGACAGAGATCGCCGGCTCCGCCAACGCCAGGGTCTGCGCCTCCGCAAACGCCCCTCCGGAGTGGTCCTCGGCAATCGCCATCGACAAAGCCGGCGCCAGGATAAGGAGGGTCGGCGGGACAATTATCCGGTTCACTGCCCCGGTCAGGTAGACGATCAGGTCCTGGATGTCCAGCCACTCAGGCTCAAGCTGGCCGCTGTTCTTCATGTGCAGGAAGTTGTAGCCATTGCCGTAGCTCGGTCCCAGCCTCATCGCCTCGCTGTCACCGCGGTACAGGATGTCTCCCCGGCCGGTCATCGCCGCCTGCAGGATAGCCTGCGCCTTCCTCACCGCGTCATTGTCGTCAACGCCCGCTCCAAGGTTCTTGATGAGCTGGCCGGTCCAGTCTTTGCTGACATCGATTTGAAGCTGTGATAGCTTGTTTATTCCTTTACTCAATAAGCTCATGGTCATTACCTGCTTTGTTAAGCACCCAGTACCACCAGCTTCGCCCCGGCGTCAAAGTTCCCTGACCCGGCGCTGAACCGGATACTCGTCACCTTGGAACTCATGTTGTTCCAGTACCCCTGGTGGCTGTGATAAGAGTTCGATCCGTTGGCCGAGTTGGAGTGGTACCAGGTGAAGCCGAAGGTTTTCCGCCAGTTGGCCAGCCGCTGGAAGATGAGTCCCTGGAACTGGTAAAATACCGACCCTTCGCCGCCCGGCGCCGCCAGGGTAATACCGGTGGCATTGTCGTAGGCCGACCTGGCAAAAACATCGGCAAAAAGAAAGCGCGAGTAGTCATAGTTGCCACCGGAGTCATTGTTCAGCCGGAGGACGATATCGTAGCCGTGACTCCAGCTCGACATCAGGATGACCCATAGGATCTCAAACGTGGTCGAGATATTGGTCACCTCGATGATGCCCTGGCTGGTCGACA
>JAQTTS010000104.1:5047-7311 GCA_028710655.1 Dehalococcoidales bacterium | reverse complement strand
AGCCGGTCCGAAAGGCACTTGAGCACCTCGGCGAGCACGTCAAGCGCAAAGGGGCGACGGTCCAGATCATCCAGCTTCCACAACTCGAGGGGCAGAGTAAGACAGGCATCGATGATTACCTTCTTCGCTATTCTTTACAAGACGCCGAGAGGCTGGCCGGTAATTTCAAGCTGGAAGAGACCGAAGATAAGAACCGCTTCGTTTCCGGCTTCGTATTACCGGACGGCACGGTAGGCGAGATGGTCGTCAGCCGCGACGATGAGCGTTCCTTCATGATCGTGGCCAACGGACTGGTGAGGAAAGCCTACCAGTACGAGACGGCCAAGGTAACCTATCTTCCCACCAATGATCTCCTGGTGGGAGAGGTGGTACACTTTGCCTCTACCGCCGTCCCCTATGACTCCCAGGCACGTCTATTTAGCGAAATCAGGAACTTTATTCACCGCTACCTGGAACTGCCGGCAGACTTTGAGGAGATCGCTTCTCTTTATGTGCTTTTGACCTGGGTCTTCGAGTTCGCCCCATCCATACCCTATCTCCGCGTCATCGGCGACTGGGGCACCGGCAAGACCAGGTTTCTACAGGTAGCCGGCGCTATCTGCTTTCGCCCCATTTTCGCCTCCGGAGCCACCACACCGGCGCCCATCTTTCGTATCCTGGAGCAGTTCCGGGGGACGCTGGTGCTAGACGAGGCTGACTTCAAGGACTCGGCCGCCTGGACTGAGATGGTCAAACTGTTAAACAACGGCTACCGCCCCGGCATGCCGGTGCTCAGAGCCGATAAGGAGAACGGCAAGTGGTATCCCCGCAGCTACCAGGTCTTCGGTCCCAAGCTTATCTCTACCCGTTTCCCTTTCAAGGACGAGGCACTGGAGAGCCGCTGCCTGACTTCCGAGATGCTGGCGCTCACCCGGGATGACATCCCCAGGGTGCTACCGCCGGCTTTCGACAAGGAAGTAAACGAGCTACGCTCCAAGCTTCTTACCTTCCGGCTGGCTAACCTGACCCGGCTCAAAGGCAAGACCTTCGGCAACGAGTTGATTGAGCCGAATCTTCAGCCCCGTCTCCAGGAGATACTCATCCCGCTAAAGGCAATGCTGAACGGGGATGGGGCGATGGTTGAGGCCCTGGCCGGGTTCGTCCACCGGCTTCAGGATAGCCTATTCTCCCGGCGACAGGAGAGCAACGCCGGCCGGGTGCTGGCGGCGATTATTGCTCTCCACAAAGAAGGCGGGGAGATTTCCAGCAAAACGATCGCGGAAAAGGCCAACCAGATGGACGAAGAGGCATCGCCCCTCATCGCAGAAAAGATAGGCTGGCAAACCAAAAAGCTGGGGCTGGAGAAGACGAGGATACCGGGATGTGGACGCCGGGTTATCTGCTGGGATGAAGAAAAAATGAGGCACCTGGCAATACGCTACGGTCTTTCACTGGATGATTCCCTATCCCCGGGAAATCCGTCACAACCTTCACAACCTTCACGCCCAGACGTGGAGCCACGCTGTGAAGGTTCTGGTGAAGGTGTTGAAGAGGAAACGGAACCTTCACAGCCCCCGCTCTCAGATTCAGTCCAGGACTGTGAAGGTCTTCCCGTCCCTGAAGAACCTTCACGGGATTCTGAAGCTAACCGTGACGGTTGTGACAGTTGTGAAGGTTTTTGGAAGGATACGGAAGAAAAACTCGGGATGACCATTCAGCAAGCCGTAAGAATCTGGGAAGAGGCAGGCAAACCGGTCATATACCTTGGTCCCGGCGAGAACTGCTTCGGACTGGAGAAGATGCTCAGCCACCGCGACATCAACGAGCGCCACCTGGCCGCTGTCAGGGAGTGGCTGGAAGAGAGGCAGAGATGAAAGAGACGAAGAAAAGAACGCTTTACGAATGCGCCCATGCCCGGGTAAATGGCGAAAGCATCCGCTGTTGTAAAGGATACCCGCTCAATCCCCGGCCGGGCAACGGGCACCTGGACATCAACCGGCTGGCCAGGGGACAGCGGCTGGCCTTCAAAGCCTGCCAGGACTGTCTTGATTTCGACTGCATGGGCCCACCGGTACCGCCGGAAGAAAGGGGCTGGCTCAAAAAGAAGGTGACGAAATGACCGAGTGGCTGGGAAAACTGTACGAAAAGCTATGGCGAAAGATCGGCGGCAGGCCGTGGACGGAGATAATCCGCGACGAACAGAAGCAATCACCGCTGCTATTTCTGCTTATCTTCCTTGGACTGGGAGTATTGGCAGGCAAGCTGGCAGGGAAATACTGGTGGCA
>JAQTTS010000104.1:0-5037 GCA_028710655.1 Dehalococcoidales bacterium | reverse complement strand
TCTGGTGGTGAGAGAGATGGACGATGACATCGTAAAAAGATTGCGGGAGCAGGAAAGGATTCTGGGGGAGATGCGAGCTAACATGCTGGGTTGGATGGATGCCCTCTTGCGCGATGCCTTCAACCCGGAAGCCTTCCTGCGCTATGCAGCCGGCATGGGGATCGACCTTTCGCAGGTCCCGAACCTGGTCGGACGGAATGACGGCTTTGACCCTTACCGGGTGCTCGGACTGGACAAGACAGCAAAAGATGAAGAGGTCAAGAAACGGTACCGTGAGCTGCTTATCAAGCTTCATCCCGATACCGCCGGAGTGAGGGGCACCGATTTCCTATTGCAGATGATGATCGCGGCTTACCAGCAAATAGCCAGAGAAAGGGGATGGCAATGATAGATACAGAGTCGCTCGAAACCCTGAGTGCTTCGCTGGGCGTGAAGAGCCGGATTGTAAAGGCTGATATTAAGGACCTGGCTCGTTCCTGGGAAGAGCCGCTCAGAGACGCCAGGTTTGCCGATCCCCGGCTGGCTTTCTACGTGCTGAAGGCGGTGGCAAGGGCGTATCTTAGGGGGCGAAATCTGAGGATGGGCAACTCCCAGGGTCTCCACCGGCACCAGTCGAAAGAGGCAATGCTCATGAGGATTCTGGTCCGGTACGTTGCGGGGGACTCTGCCTTTGAAAGCCTGCACGAAACAGGAGTGACTTCGATGGAGTCGTTTGCCTCTGCTTTGAGCAGCTATTTCGATATTGCCGATGAAGCTAACCAAATATTGCATGAAGGAGAGAACCATGAAAGAGGGTGACATGGAGCTATTACAGGAGATAGCCCGATTCGAAGATTCCCACGATATGGAGAAGGAGTTCAAGATCGGCTGGTCGTGGCGGCACGTGCGCATCTGGCCAGCGACGCTGAGCCGCCTGTTCAAGGATGGCTACCTGGAGAACGTCTTCCGCTCCAACTCCTTTACCGGCTACAAGCTCAGTGAGTTGGGGAGAGCAACGGTCATTAGCAAGCAGCAGGAAGACACAGCAGAGTCTCAAGCTCCCCGGCAGATGGAAGTTACTGAAGGCATCTTCAGCGACATCATCGGCCATGACGATGTCAAAGAACTGCTCCGAGCCTGCCTGCTGGCGGAGAAACCGGTGCACGTGCTGCTGGCGGGACCGCCTGCCTTGGCCAAGAGCCTGTTTCTCTGGGACATTGAAAGAGCCGCCGGGGAGAAAGCTATCTGGCTGGTCGGCTCGGCTACCTCGAAAGCAGGCTTGTGGGACATCGTCTCCGAAAGAGAACCTCAGATTCTGCTCATCGACGAGCTGGACAAGATGAACGCCGCCGACACCGCCGCCCTGCTTTCCATGATGGAAGGCGGAAGGCTAGTAAGAGCCAAGAAAGGCAGGGAACTCAATCTGCATAACCAGTTAAGGGTGATTGCTGCCAGCAACCGCCTGGGCATGCTCTCGCCGGAGCTCAAATCCAGGTTCGCCATTAAGATGCTCAGCGCCTACAGCCGGGAGGATTTCCTGACGGTAGTACGAGGGGTATTAGCAAGCAGAGAAGGTCTTGGTCCCGAAACAGCGGCCGAAGTAGCGGAAAAGCTCGACGGCCGTACCCAGGATGTGCGTGATGCTATCCGCGTGGCGAGGCTGGCTCCCCAGCTAGGTGTTACCCGGGCGATAAATCTGCTCATGGAGGCAAGTCGATGACGGTATCCGGGGGAAGCAAGGGGAGGGTCACCGCCCGGTCCCCCACCTATAGAGGCAAAAAGCGGGAGTGCGTATTTGCTGGGTGCGTACGTGCTGACAGCAGAAAACTCGTATTTGCTGGTAATGAAGTGAAAGGAGGTATACAGCAATGATCAAGTGCACGAAATGCGATCGTGAGTTCAAGACCCCGCAAGCCCTGGGCGGGCATATGCGGGGCGCTCACCAGGAGGAAACGCAGGAAGAAATCGATCCAAACAATGACGCCGATAATTCGGAAAGTCTCGATGAAGGGGAAGAGACCATCGCAGAGCCCGGGGAAACGGCGGTGGCGCTGCAAGAACCCAGCCAGGCGGAGCAGATACGGAACTATATCAAGCAGGGCTATACCGTCAAGCAGATGACCAGCCGGTTCGGCTTCAGCGAGACGACCATACGCCAGGAAATCGCCAAGCTCGTCAAGCCGGAGGGAGAGGCTATCGATGACAAGTCCAAGCAGCCGGACAACGTCTGGCCGGTGGTGCGCAAGATGGGCGGCGGCATGGAGGTCATCTCCCCCGAGGCGGTGCTGCGTCAGTATATGGGTGGCGGCACGCCGGAGGAGCAGCTTGAACTGAGAGCAATCATGAAGTTCCGGGCGGCCATGCTCATGGTCATGGACCTGGTCAATGTGCAGAAGGGTACGGCGGAGGCGGATGCCAAGCGCATGGAGCCTATTCTCAGGCTGATGAAGGAGACCAGGGAAGAGCAGGACGCGGCGGCGCACCGGGCAAAGGAGTCTAATGTGGAGATCGCCGACAAGGCTGCCTACGAGACAGCCGCCCAGCTGTCCCAGGTCATCTCCCAGAACAATGCCAGGATAACCGAGTCGATAAACCAGATCCGCCAGGCAATGGGCGGCAAAGAAGAGAATCCACTCGGACAGATGCTGAACTCGATACAGTCCCTGCAGCAGATGATGCAGATGTTCGGGGTATCCATGCCGGGTATGCCGGGACAGGCGGCTGGCGGAGGGCAACCAGCAGCACAGTGGCAGCCGCCGGCGATCACGCACCGCAAACGCAACGAAACAGAAGGAGGAGAATAAAATGTTCGACCAGATGCAGCAGATGATGGCAACACCGCAGGCCCGTGAGATGGTATTCAAGATGATCGCCCAGCAGGTAGCCCAGGCACCCCCGGAGAGGCGAGAGGCGCTGTCCCGCGTTACGGTTACCCTGGAAAAGACGGAAAGGGGCATGCGCCTGGAAGTCAGCCATTCCGATGACCCGCAGGTCGAAGAAGTGGTCAGGGGCGCCATTGAAAACTGGACCGACATGCTGTCCCGCGGGTTCCAGTCAATGGGTTTCAGAGTGGAGATAGTGGATTGATGAACCAGCCAGCCGGGCCGGGAAATCCAGGTGACATCCTGTATTTAACACGCGTGACGATGTTCATCACGCTACTGTGTATGGGATATACGTTGAGCCGTCCGACTCCTGCTAAAGGTAAAGAGCGGGACCTGTTACTGCCGGCTCCCACCGGAGCGAGTTCGCCGGAGCAGGGCTGGTCGGGCCTGCCGCCGTGGCAGAGAAAAGCTTCTGAGAAGGCGGTAGAGAAGTATGCCGAAGTCCAGGAGAAAAAGTGGCACCGCTGGAATGAAGCCATGTTCGAGAGGTGAACCTGATGCCGATTAAGGTAGAACGAATACTGTTCCGGGTCGGGGAGGGTAGCCTTGCGGTTACCCTCCCCAAGGCGTGGGTCATCTATAACCGTCTCAAACCAGGCGACCGGGTCGAGATTATCGTCAATGACGGCGTTATCATCCGCGTGAAGGAGACGCCCGGAACGGTGGATAAGGGCTGAAAGCTAGCGCAGGTACCAACTCGCAGTGCGTGGAGGAAACGGATTTTCAGGAACGAGGACAATTGGAGCACTTCTTAATAGGAGTGCTCCAATTGTCTTCAACAAGTAAATAATTACTAAGCCAAGCAATTTAACAATCCGGCTCGTAAACACTCATCTCACTTAGAACGAACCTTCTCCGAAGAATAGTCGTAGTCTGGGCTGAAAATCGTAAACCACAACCTCATCCCAATTTTCCCATTTCCTCTCTTACAATTAACGTCCACATATTTGTTAACTCCCCAATTCTCGTCGCTTGTCCATTTATTATCGTAAGTCCCGAGCCAATCATCTTCTGCACCTGCAATATCGGCATATATTTTTGATAAATCTACGCCCGCCAAAGTAAGAATAAGAGACGTTGGATTCCCGATGTATGAGCCTGTCGCAAAATCCAAAGCTTTATAAATTACTTCTTCTTGAAATCCTCCATCCTGCTCGTACGCCGTGGCAAATACTCGGAGGTACTCACCGACTTCTTCGCCGGAAAATAGAAGTGTTCTAATGTTCACTACATCGTCTTGTTTCAACTCATAATAACCTTTATTGGGGAAGGATGTTTTATACGTGTTCTTACCGTCAGTAACAACAAATCCGAATTGTATCTCGCCAGTGACCTGTTGCCCTCGAACTAAATCCCATAACTCACGAAAGGACTCGCCTTCTTCTCCGTTTTCGTGGACGCCCACTCGTTCAAGCCATACCTGAATAGAAGGGTTTAATGTTTTAACCGAATATCCAATGGTATCGGATTCAGCAACCATGTTGTAAGCTTTAATCTCGTAATTGTAGCTTGTCGCTGGTCTGAGGTTCTCATCAATATGTTTCCTTGTATTTTCCGGCAAGATAGCAATTTTTTCACCATCTCGGTATAGAATAAATCCCAACTCGTTGTTCGAATTATCCTTCCAATTAAGCTGTATTCTGGTGGAAGACAACGGACTAGCCACCAGTTCTCTCGGTGCTTCCGGAGGAAGTCTCAATTTCTCGGCTTGCCAATTGCTGTATAACAGATTAACGCCAAGAATTATAAAAACGACAGCCAGAATTGAAATTAGAACTAATAATATTTTCGTCATAACCACAGGATCTAAACAATATTTTTATTATTATACTATCTGGGGAACAAAAAAGCCGAGCGAAAGCGCATTGGTTGGCTGGATTAGCATGGCTAGCCTCTCTCGCTATTTTATGCGTCTGACTCAAATCAATGCTGTCGATTCTCATTGCTCATGTCTCCGATGGGACCGTATGGAGATGAGTCTTTGCCGTCAAATTTGTGACAAGCCTGGGAGTTAGCACGGGCGTATATACGCACGTAATATCTTGACGCTAGCGGGGTACTGGTATACGCTTGAACCGTAAGCCCTGAGAGCTTTGCCGGTGAAGACCGTCTCTCAGGGCTTTTTTCATTGGCGGCTCTCGGGGCTACAAGAAAAGGGGTTAGTAATCTGGAC
>JAQTTS010000103.1 GCA_028710655.1 Dehalococcoidales bacterium | reverse complement strand
TCGGATACGATCTAACGTTTTGTCAAGGAGCGGTTCACTGTGGACTGTGGAAATGCCGAACGAACAAGGGCTAAAAGAACAAGACGGAGCCTTTTTTCTTCTTTCAAATGGAAGTGGTATGAGTAGTCATGATAGACAATGGCTAACTGTGAGCGAAATCGCTCAGTACTGTGAAGTCAGTCAAGGCACGGTACGGCGATGGATTAAGCAAAACATCTTGCCAGCTATTCGAGTGGCTGGTGGTCATTACCGAATAAAGACTATGGATTTCAGAGAATTCCTCAGGCGCCAAAGTATGTCTGTCAGAGAAGATTTCTTTCGCAGCCAAGCACAAAAGGAGTAACAAAATGGTCGGCGACGACTGCCTTGTCAAATACCAAGCATATTCGTTTGAGGAAGACCTATCTCGAAAGGAAAACTATACCATTTACCTGGAGAGAACTCTTTCAAGCTAGAACAATAACCCAAATATCTCTCACCAACATCCTGAACACTCCGTAATCCTCCGTCGCTTCTCGATTCTTCTACTGGTCATGGCTTAAGATAACAAAAAGGGCAACCAGGATTCTTATCTCCTGGCTGCCCTAAATTTAGGCAACAAAAAAGGCAAGGCAACCCCTACTGCATTAGAGGCTACCTTGCCTGTAACTTTCTACCCTTTGGACTTCATTTGATAGCCATCGTTTCATTGGCTATCGGTAAGACTTACCCCGCATCGGTTAGGCTTGCCAGCTTGCCTTTACAGCTCACTGGTTTTCACAGGGTAAGGCTTTCCCTTAGCTTTGACCAATTATCACCCTGTTTTTACTCCCTACCCCCGTCAAGCGTTTTATCAGTAGCCCGCAACCCGCTGGCACTACCGCTTGTGGACTAGCCCATCATTTTAGCCCGTGAGCCAGTCCACAAGTCGGCTTGTAAGGGGTATCCTCAAAACAGGGCAAGTCTTTGCCCATAAGTGAAGTCCCGATATTCAATTGTCCAGAGCCTTGCCCCAGCCTGCGATACGCTAGCACTGGTCAAGTCCTGCAAGAGGTTTTCAGTCCTCTCACTGTATACATCGGTAAAAACCGCCAAAAAGTTACACGAAAACCAGACTTTTTTGAGAATTTTTATGAGCCTTGCTTCTTTGCCTGTAAAGGTAGGTTTTTTCGGTAGGGGTAAGCGGATACCCCGCATACTTCTTATAGGCTATCCTGATGAACTTGTGAGGATAGCTTTCCAGGATAAGCCTGGCATCAAGCCTTGCCGAAACGTCAACGGCGTGGTCATCGGCTATCATCTGGTGAAGCTCAACCTGATTGCCTTCACCATCGGTTATCAGCCGGTCAAGGCTGTCTATCCTGATAGCTTTGGGACACTCACGATACAGGTCTTTTCCTTTGCATTTACGGCGTTGTTCCTGACTACACCGCCCGCAATCGGTGCCGTTAATCCGCTTGAACTTCTCTCTCCAGTATTGGGCAACATCGTAACAGGCTATTCTGACTAATCCCCCTTCCGTCAATTCCTTACCGATAGCGTCATATTTGGCTTTGACTTTCGCCATCGTGAGCAAGAGGTCGTGTAGAAAGTCCTGTCTATCCTCTGGTCTTACCCTGTGGGTGAAGCCCTTTGCTACCTTATAGAATGTAGCCCAATCGCCCTGTAAATGGCTGTAGCCGTTACCGTTGCCATTACCGTTGCCGTTGCCTTGATAGCCGTTACCGTCTATGGTATATTCCTGATAGTCTAGCATTGTGGACACGCTCCCTTTGTTAGATTTGCCCTGGCTAGTGTCAGCTAGTCCCAGGGCATTTTTATTGCCAGCCACAAGGCAAGGCTCTGGACACGGCGTATTCAGTTTTTAAGGTGCTTCGTGTTTTTGTGTTTCCAGCTTCATTGTCCAACAAAAAACGCTTTTGAGATATTTCAAGCATTAGCTAAATTGTCACCCCCTCCCCCTCTCCGAAAGAACTTAAAAAACATAAAACAGGACGAAAGGTAGGGACGAATAATGGGCGTTACCGGAAAATTGGCATTGCGCAAAGCCTGACTGCTTGACAGACTAAATAAAGTGAGGTATTATTTAGCCATAGGGTGTAAGGGTGCATATCGAGTTCGCAACGAATCGGCTGGCTGATGCAGGTGCTAGTCTAGCAGAGGCTAGTCGCCTTTTTGGCGTTCCGATTGGCCGGAAGTATATCCAGCGGCTGGCGATCCTTAAAGCCACAGACAAATTCACCCAGCTATTCGGGCACCGGGCGTTGAGGTTGCATCCCTTGAAAGGGAATCGAGCCGGACAGTATGCGATTACCCTTACCGGAAACTTCCGGCTCATAATGGAAAGGGTCGAGGAAGACAGAGTTCGTATTCTGGATGTGGAGGATTACCATGGTGACTAAGACGGATACTTATCCCGACGTTGCTATTCCTCCTGGTGAGTATCTCGCAGAGGAGATTGAGGCAAGGGGAATCTCCCAGACGGAGCTCGCCAGGCGCATGGGACGGCCGCTTAACGCGATAAACGAGATAATTAAAGGGAAGAAGTCGATTACGGCAGACACGGCCCTTCAGCTTGAGGAAGTCATGCCGGAAATCCCGGCGCGTTTCTGGCTAAACCTGGAGACCGACTATCAACTAACCAAAGCTTTGATAGGCAGGCGTACCAAGGTCAAGTAGCCACACATAAGCTCAGCGAGTTCACCTCTGGTTTCACTTTGTGGTTCTTACTTTACGATGCGGCCAGCCAGTCTGCTTCGATTGGTGGCTGCGGCCATTTTCAGGGTAAAGGGCATACTGGGGATTCGACCAGAGGTCATCGCCTGCTTGTCTACCGGCCTGTGTCAGACGGTAGTAGGCGCGGTCGGGGGCATCAGGATAATTATCCTGAATAGAAGAGCTTTCAGATTCTGACGTTAATTCCACCCAGCCAAGACGCCGGATCACCCCGAAATATACCAGGAAGGAATGATACCTCATCCGCGTGAATTTTCGGGAGACCTTTTTCAGTTCGCGCTCACGTATCTTTTCCGCCTGTTCTTCGGTAACATCGGCGCCGCTTACCACCATGTGGCTGATGATTTTTTCGGCACGTTCCCTCGCCGTAGCCCGAGCTAAGGCTTCCTTGTACTCGTAATTGATATCCGCCTGAGGAGCGCCTCGCTCCGGGTCTATGGGAGTCGAGCCTTCCGGTCCATGCCCCAGGAGATACTCCCGGATAAACCAGCCTGCCCCAAAGGGTCTGGCGAAACCGCCTCTATTCGGTCGAAGTTCCATTACCATCTCATAGCCTTCTTTCTCAATAAACCGTCCGCTCCGTCCTTAGTGTCCGCGTTAGCTTTGAAAATGGCGGACAGTATCGATGCCCGGACTTCGTTACTGTCCGCCATAGTGTCCACCTCTTAGACCTCTTCTTCGCCGAATACCAGGCGGCGGAGTTTTCCACGGTCAATTTCTCTCTGCTGAGCTTTTTCCCGGTTCAATTTCTGCCACTGCAGGTCACGGTAGTATTGCCAGTTCTCTGAGTCCGGCTCATGCCCCAGCGTCTTAGCGAGCTTTTCTCTTTCAGCCTCGATCACTTTTTCGACAAAGTTCTTAACCATGTCGTGAGCCGTGATGAGCATCACCCACCCCATCATGCTGTTGAGATACCGTTCCAGTTCATCCATTGTCAGCCTCCTTGTTGGTTATTTTCTTTGTCTGAAGATTGAATGCCTGGCTCATCATTTCCAGGATGAGGGAAATGTTGGCAATCATCTCTGCCCTTCGTTCCGGCGGCGTAACCTTCAGCTTATACCGCAGAGAGCCACTGGCGGGGTAAATATCGATATAGGCGACACCGCTGACTCCCTGCTGCTGGGACATTTGCCGGAACATATCGACCTGGTTTTGCATATCCTGATTACCCATGTTATTCACCATCAAATGCGTCCTCCATCTCCTGTTTGCTTATTTGATTAGCCGGGCCACCAAACGCAGGTGTTTGTCCCTGCGCTGGCCCTCGTTGAGCTGGTTGCCCCGGCTGGGGCGGCACCATCCCCGGTGCCTGACCCATGCCGCCGAACATGCCGAACATCTGGGAAAATACTTGGGACAGGTAGGGCTGCATGGTCTGGCTGAGCATAGACGCGAAGGGATTGGGACTCTCCGGCTTGGCTGCCTGGCGGACTATTTCGTGCACCTGTCCGCCGACCATTTGGGCAGCCTGTTCCGCCGCGGCCTGGGCTATTTCCCGGCTCTCGCTCTTGGCCTCGCGTAGTATCCTGAGCTGCGTCTCGGTGGTCTGCGCCTGGGCGGTGGTTAGCCCCTGTAGTATCATGACATCCTCCATGACGGACCTGCGGGCTGCTTCCCAGATGAGTATCATGTCAATGGCCACCTGTTTCTTGTCACCGTCGATAAAGGACAGGTGCTTGATAAGGTACTCGGGAACAATGACCTGTTTGCCGTCCAGCTTGGCCGGTAGTAGCGTTGTTGAAGGTGTCTGGCCATTGGACGACACCGGGATGCCCTCCGGCTTTACCCTCTTCTTGGCATAGTAGTAGACGGTGCGGCGTTTGAAGCCGAGGTCGATGATCTGCTTGGCGGTGTAGCCTTCATCGAGCAGCCGGTTGATTTCGGTCTTCTCGTCGATGGCGTCTGTAATGGTCTCCGGCGTTGGTGACTCATCCTGGACTTCTGCCTCGTCGTCGTTTGGCTGGATTACGTACTCTTCTTGCATAAATGACCTCCCCGTGATAGTTTCTCTCCCTGTTTCTTAATTCACAGTTTCATGGCGCACCTCCCTGTGAATTAATAGCCGGAGCCGACTTGAGGAACTCAGCCAGGTCAAACATAAGCCTCGCTATATCAAGGTCAGCTACGCTATGTGTCTGATGTCGGCCAGACCGAGGGCAAGCCTTTGCCCGAGTTTGATGTGCCGGTGCTTACCGGTGAAGCCAATGAAGGGCTGTTTGCAGACCTGCTTGCCCATATGAGACAGAGGGGCGTCAGTGTGGACTTCGAGCCGATGCCCCACATGGACCCTGGAATAAAGGGCTATTACAGTCATGACGGAATCTGGGTACGACCAGAGGAGCCGAGGGCGCAGCAGTTGAAGACCCTGCTCCACGAAATCGCCCACTATTATTCTGAAGGTGTGTTTCATATACCCCGGCAGGATGCTGAGACCATTGCCGAGAGCGCCGCCTTTGTTGTGGGCACACACTTCGGTTTTGATACCGGGGTAAGGTCGTTTCCTTACGTGGCGTTTTGGGCGAAGGATAAGAAAGTCCTGGAGAACAATCTTGGTGCCATACGCCGAGTTTCAACCGTGATAATTGATGCCTTGGAAGAAATGAGCAAAAGGATTCCGGTCTAAGCAACATGGCATTGGAACTAAAGCCAAACAGGGGAGGATTTTTGAGGCCGTTCGGCTGCGGCTGGTTCATACGTGAGTTTCTTCTGGGTAAAGGCCCCGAAGGCTCTCGCGTCATCGACCCGCAGAAAGGCGCTCCCCAGGCTGACATCAACTTCGAATACAAGGAAGCGTTGGCTCGGGCTACCGCCAGGGAGCGGGCAGAAAGAATCATCAGCCGCATGGTGGTAAGCGGTGCTGATGTTACCGAAGAGCAGGCGGATAGAATCTACGAGCGAGAGCTGAAAAGGCTATCTCGCAAGTTTACTCACATGCGTTACCACTCCTTCCTGATGTACTTCGGGGTGCTTAAGAGACTGGGATGGGTAGAGACAACCGATAAAACCGAGCCATCCGCCATCCAGGACAACTACCCACCGGCACCGGAGCGGACCTACTACCGCCTGACGGAGAAGGGAATCGAGGCCGCGGACGAATATTGGTCCAATCCTCTCTTTACTCTTTATCCGGAAATCGGGCCCAGTCACATGAAGAAAGACTAACGGAAATGGTCGCAACGCAGGAATTAAACTATGGCAGACATCATTCTCGGCTCCGATGCCGTTTCCAGGCCCAGTTCGTCACCATCCGGGTATACCTACATCTACCTGGCTAACCCGGCTACTGTTGATGGCTGGATTACGGCTTTCCAGGTCTATTTCCATACCGCCCCGACGCTGTGCAAGATAGGACTTTTCTACCTGGTGAGCGGCTCCACCTGGCGATGCCGTAACAGCGTTACGCTTGAGGGCGTTCAATCGGGCATAACTTATATCATTGCCGGCCTGGTAATGGAGGTCAGGGTTGGAGACTACATCGGTTTCTGGCACCAGGGCGGCACGCTGGCCAGAACCGACTCCGGCGGTGCCGGCGCCCGGTACATCTCCGGTGAGTATGCCGACCCGGGCGATGAAGCGTCATACTCGCTGATCAGCTCCGGCCGTATCCTCAGCGTAAAGGGAATCGGAACCACTGACTTCGTTCCTCCGACTGTGCTGGAAACCCTGACGGAAGACTTATTCGCCGATTTGAGTCCGGCTTTCAGGGGATATCCCCAGCCTGTCTATGCTTATTCCTTGAACGCCTCCAACAGCGAGGACGAGGTTGCCCTGACGGCTACGCTGGACGGGGCTACCATCAAGTATTCCTATGGCTCCGTGGTTGATAAGTTTGTACCTTCAGGAGTGGGCGAAACCATCCCACTTGAGATCGGTCCGAACGTGGTCACTATCACGGTGGAAAAGGCCGGCTACGAGACGAAAACCTACACCATCACCATCACCCGCATCACTGCGGTCGATTGGGAATACATCCTGCCTAAAGCGGACACGGGTACAAAGTCTCTGAAAACCTACCCCGCCTCTCCTTCAACTCACTACGACAAGGTGAGAGACCCCGAGTGGCTAAACCGGGTCTACTGGGACCTGGCATCAGAAGCAGGTGACCTCTGGAGTTTGGATAAGCCGGTCCAGCGCGAGATACCGGCGGTCAGGAAGATCCGTTTCCACTCCATCGGCTACCGGAACAACCCGCTGGCCTGGGGCAAATTTACTGTCTATACAAATGGCGGGCTTTATACCGGGCCACAGAACACTTGGGGCGGTTACCAGGCAGCGGGGTCCAGATACTACACCCTAACCACGAATCCGATTAACGGGAATCCCTGGACGCTGGCCGAAATTGATGCCGTGCTTGCCGGGCTAAACTTCTTCGACTCCGGCATCCCTTCCGGCGTAGGAAGCTCTTATCATTACTGCTCAGTGATTTACCATGACGCTTCGGTGCGTACCGAAAGATATGCCGGTTACACAGGCACTGTAGTCACGTTGAAGGGAACCGTTATCAACAACGAGGGAGCCATCGCCGACCCGTACCTGTTGAGCGATAGCCAGATAAGGGTTAGGTTCCAGTGGGGTGAAACTGTGGTCTATGGCAACTACACGGCG
>JAQTTS010000102.1 GCA_028710655.1 Dehalococcoidales bacterium | reverse complement strand
AGTATCACGGTGACGTCCAGAACACCCTTCTGCCTGGGATAATCTCCGCTTCTTATTATCGCCTTCGGGGCGACGTCTCGCAGATAATCGCCGAGCTCCTTCACCAGATCCATATTCATTTCCCTGGCCGGTGCGGAGAGAAGATACAGGGCACGGTTGGCATCCTGGGGATTACAGGAAAGCGACAGCTCGCTCAGGGCCTCATCCATAGCCTGGATTCCCTTGTGGGTCTCGGTACTCTTATCCCTGAAGTTCCGCGTCTGCCGGAATGGGCTGATCATGGAAAGGGGCGATTTACCGTAGCCGATTACCGTCCAGCCCGATACGGTCTGCAGAATATCCCCGGCATCAAGCGTCTTGGCCCCGATGTTCTTTCGTTTTTTCTCCTCGCCAGCACAGAGCAGATTGTAGAATGGCTCCACTATCAGCGCGTTGATGGCGGCAATATTGTTTCTGATTGAGGAGTCCTTTCGGATATACCGCTGGTTATCAACAAGAATCACCGCATCAGCCACCGCATTGACCGACTTCAGACAGGTGGCAGTATTATAAATAGTCCGCTCTTCGTTATTTTCTTCGTGCTCAAACGGCAGGATAATAAGGTCATAGACCGGTTTATCCGCATAACGCTCCTTGATCAGTTTCGTCACGATCGGAATCGATCCGGAGCCGGTGCCACCGGCGGAACTGGCAATCAGTAAGAAGGCGTCCGACTCCAGAAAGCGTGGCGTAACCCTTATCGCGTCGACAATCTTATCGCTATCCTCTTTGGCTATCTCAGCCCCCAGCTCATTGATCTTGCCGACTCCGTGGCCACCGGTCCTGCGACCACCAATCAGAATTCTATGCTTGTAATCGGACTTGATTGCCTGCAGGCCGCTTAAGTCAGCCGAGTCCGAGTTTACCGCGAAGGCACCGGTCACTATCTCTATCCCCCGATTGCTGCGTGCGCGAGCGTTCAAGCGGGCAAACTCGTCGGCAACTCTGCCGCCACATTGTCCAAAACCAATAACTACTAATTTCATTTCCTATCTCTCCGGCGTCAATAGTTTCACCATTTTAGTCATACTCACAGTACAATGTCAATTACTATATCGGATGAGCCAATTATTCAGCAAGAGAGCTGGAGCAGCGGTATTCCTATGCGTTGGTATATATTGCAAAACTAATTGGCCTATCATAAAATAGGTAATACGCAACCAGAAGAGCAATCATCTCGATGGCCGGGATGTCATGTTGTTTTTCTTAATCAAAGTCTTTAGGGGTTATTAAGAGGTTATGGAAGAGGGAAGCGGAGCAATTGATAAGGCAGTAGCCAGGGCCGAAACGCTGAGTAAATCGGCTATCGAAGCTGCCGAGGCAACGATAAGGATAGCTCAAGAAGCGATTGCCAGAGCTGAGGAGCTAGGCAAATCAACCAGGAAAGCAGCCGAGGAAGGGACCAGAGCATCCAAAAAAGCGATAGCCAAGGCCGAAAAGGTAGCCAAGGAGGCTGAAGAATCTACCGAAGTATCGTCTAAGGCTTTCACAGAAGCAATAACCCGGGCCGAGGAAACGATCGAATCAACCAGGGACGCCCTCAAGAACCTGACCAAAAACTTTGAGAACTCAGTAACTCAGGCGGAAAGAACGGTTAAGGAAGCCAAGGAAGCTGCTGAGGCATCACTGAAAGAATCGACGGAAAGGATGAACCGGGCCGAGAAGGCCAGTGCGGCCGCCAGGGAGATTGCGGAGGAGGCCAGAAATACCTCCCGCCAGGCGATAACCAGGGTAGAAGAGATAGAAAAGTTAGCCAGGAAATTCTCCGAGGAGGCGATAAAAGCTTCCCGCAAGGCGGTGGACGAGGCGGAAAAGGCCAGCAAAGCCCTCGAAGAGTCTACTGCAATATCGACCAGCGGCTTTGACAAAGCGATAAGCAGTGCCGAAGAGACAACCAAGTGGTCGCAGGAGACCATCGAGACAGCTACCGCCACCTTCGACAGGACTATCACCGGTGCCGAGGGGGTACGCGAGAAAGCCAAAGAATCCGTCGAGCTGATGAAGAAATCCTCACAGGAAGCGATAGTCAGAGCCGATAAACTGAGCAAAGAGGTTCAGGAGACGGCTGAGTTAATGAAACGAAATACTAACGAAGCGGTCAGTACTGTGATAGCCAGAGCCGAGGAAATAATCAAAGAGGTCCGGGAAATTGCCGAGGCATCAACCGCCGCTTCCCGGGAAGCCTTGAACATGGTCGAGGAGACGGGTAAACTGGCCAGGGAGGCAGCCAACGAGGCAGCCAGGTTATCCAAGGAAGCAATAGCCAAGGCAGAGGAGATAGGTAGAGGGGCCAGAGAGGCCGCTGAGGCAGCGAAGCGCGAGGCCAAGCAGGCATCCGAAATGGCCAGACAGGCAGCCAAAGAGGCCGCCGAGACTTCAATCAGGGCATTCGAGGCAGCGATTAATCGAGGTGTGGATACCTCCAGATTTACGGAGGAGAGGACCAGACCGGCACCAATCCGTCCCGAGGAGCAATACAAACCGGCCGAGAAACCTGCCGAAGTACCGATGAGTCAGATTGAAAAATCTATCGAGGCTTCAATAAGCCGCGCCACAGGGAAAAGCAAAGAAGCAGAACCAGCCGAAGAGGCATCAACAGAGCGTAGTAAAGAAGAAGCCGAGAAGGAGTCGGCGAGGATGGTGGACAAACGCCTGGAGTTCCTGGCCAAGATGTACGCCAGTAAGAAAGAGAAACTCAATAAGGAGGAGGAATAAAGGGCTGGAAATGTACAGTTTTTGAAAATCAGTCCATGACTCTTCCGTGACAACAAAAGTAATCGTAACAAAACAGAGTGAAGGAGGACCTGAGTAATGAGTCAAGGAGAACAAACTCCCAAAGCCCGTGAGCAAGCGGAGAAAACAGCAAAACAGGTGAAAGAACAAGCGGCACCCCCTGAAAGTGTTAAGGAACGCTCGGCAACATCCTTGAGTGAGATTCTGGGGCGGGCTGAAAAGGCATACGCCGCCTATATGGAAGCACAAAAGGAAGTAACCACAGCCTACCGGGTGAGCGAACTGGAAGCAGAAAAGACCTATAAAGACACCGAGCAGCAAGCGAGAAATGCCTGTAACGCAGGTATCAAACAGGCTTTCAAAAACCGTGACGAGGCAATAGAGAAGGCCATTAAAGCACGTGATGAGGCCAAAGCTCAGGCCGAGAGGGCTTATAGTGCTGCCATGGAGCAGGCGGAAAAGTCTTACAGAGATAGAGAATCAACGACACATGGCGCCTTTGACGATGATGTAAGTTCGGCTATGAAGTCCTGCGAAGCGACTATAGCTCAAGCCTGGAAAAAACGTGGAGAGATTATCGAACAAGCCTGGAACATCTATAACAAGACCACCGGGTAAAGTACTAAGACAAACAACTCCTGTTCTGACCGTAATTGGTATTTAACAGGAGCATCCGGCCAATCAAAGGAGGGAAGGTATATCCTTAAAGGCGTCGGCCAGGTCGCTGTGCTCGATCTCTATTCCTTCCCTCTTTCGCCTGATGGTGGCGATAAGGTCAATAGTCTGGGTAAAGTAGTCAACAATTTTCTTCATCCCGCAGAACTCGGAGAGGATTACCGTAACATTAAGTGAGCCTTTTTCCCTGGGGTAATCACCGGTCCGAATGATGGCCTCCGGAGCGATACGCTTCATATGAGTACCGATATCCTTCACCAGACTCATATCCATATCCTTGGCCGGCGCCGAGATCAGGTATAACCCCCTGCCAGCATCCGCCGGGTTACATCTTACCGATAATTCGCTGATAGCATTATTGATCAACTGAACCCCCTTCTGCCCTTCCGCCATCTTGTCCCGGAAATCGAAGAGGTTCTTCATCCTTCCCGGCTGGGATCTACTGTAGCCAATCACAGTCCAGCCAGCCAGAGTCTGTATTATGTCACCAGCATCAAGTATCCTGGAGCCGATATACTGAGGCCTGGTTTCTTCGCCGGCGCAGAGGAGGTTGTAGAACGGCTCTGCTATCAGTGCGTTAATCTTGGACAGGTTGCCTCTAATCGAGTAGTTTTTGCTAATATACCTCTGATTATCAACAACGAAGACAGCATCAGCCACCAGATAGGCAGATTTGAGACAGGTGGCAGCATTATAAATGGTCCTCCCTTCCGTTTCCTCCTCGTGCTGAAAAGGAAGGACTATCAGGTTATAGAGTGGTTTTTCAATGTAGCGCTCTTTCAGTTTTTGCGTTATCGTGGCTATCGCCCCGGAGCCGGTGCCGCCGGCAGCTCCGGCAATGAGCAAGAAGGCATCTGTTTCAGCAAATTGCGGCGTTTCCTTGATGGCATCAATAACCTTGTCGGCATCATCTCGGGCAACCTCGGCACCCAGCTCGTTAATCTTACCCACACCATGACCGCCGGTCTTATTACCGCCAATAAGCACCCTGTGCTGATAATCAGGCCTGATGGTAACCAATCCGCTTAAATCGGCCACATCGGTGTTAACCGCGAACACACCGGTGATAATATTAATCTTACGCTCCAAACGAGCCTTTATACCCAGCCGGGCAAACTCATCGGCAATCCTGCCACCGCACTGTCCGAAACCGATAACCAGTAATTTCATTTTAGTTACTCTTCCAATATAAAAACGGGTTTTCTATTTTAGACATACCAATGGTAATGATATCAATTTGGAGACTTTTTAACAACCATATTGCCAATCATAACCCTTTACCGGCAATGTAAACGGCAAGGTCAGCCAGGCGGCAGCTGTAGCCCCACTCATTGTCATACCATGCGATTACCTTGACCATATTACCGCCGATAACCATTGTGCTCGGCGCATCGACTATAGAACTGGCCGGGTTACCCTTGAAATCAATACTGACCAGCTCTTCGCTGCAATACTCCAAGATTCCTTTTAACGCTCCGTCAGCAGCAGACTTTAAGGCTCGATTAACACCTGCGACATCGATATCCTGACCCAGCTCGGCGACAAAGTCAACCACAGACACGGTAGGCGTCGGTATCCGGAAAGCCAGCCCGTGGATTCTACCCTTAAGCTCGGGAATAACCAGAGTCACCGCCTTAGCCGCGCCGGTAGTGGTCGGAATAATATTAAGAGCGGCAGCCCTTGCCCGTCGCAGGTCTTTATGATAGACATCCAGAATCCGCTGGTCGTTGGTATAGGCATGGATGGTGGTCATCAACCCCTTGTTAACACCGAAGCTCTGGTGCAGCACCTTGACCACCGGTGCGATGCAGTTGGTCGTACAGGAAGCATTGGAGATTACCCTATGCCTGGCCGGGTCATAGCTGTCCTCATTAACACCGATCACGATAGTGGCATCCTCATTCTTGGCCGGAGCCGAGATGATCACCTTCTTGGCACCACCCTGCAGGTGAGCCGCCGCCTTGGTGGCATCGGTGAATAAGCCGGTTGACTCTACCACAATATCAACGCCATACTCCTGCCAGGGGATTTTACCCGGATCACGCTCGGCCAGTACCTTCACCCTCTCACCATCGACAGCAAAGGAATCGTCATCCGCTTCCACCTTGCCGGGATAAGCACCGTAGGTACTGTCCCACCTGAGCAGGTGAGCATTAGTCCTGGTATCAGTCAGATCATTAACAGCAACTACTTTAATTTTATCGTCGTGGCGCAGCTTGATCGCCCTGAAGGTCAGCCTGCCTATACGCCCGAACCCGTTGATACCGATCCTGGTTACCATATCCGTACCTCCTTTTATCTTGAGCTATTTCTTACCTGCTCTAGCCGGCCGGCATTTCAGATTATTGAATGCCCCCGCGCCAGCAAACTCAGCCATATTGCCCAGTTCATCCTCTATTTTGAGGAGCCGGTTATACTTGGCAGTACGCTCAGAGCGACAGGGTGCACCGGCCTTAATCTGCCCCGTACCGAATCCTACCGCCAGGTCGGCGATAGTAGTATCCTCAGTCTCGCCGGAGCGGTGGCTGACCACCGCTGTCCAGCCCGACTGCTGTGCGGTCCGGATAGCATTGATGGTCTCGGTAAGAGTACCGATCTGATTCAACTTAATCAGTACGGAATTGGACGCCATTTGTGTGATGCCCCTCTTGAGCCGGTCAACGTTGGTGACGTAGAGATCATCGCCAACCAGTTGTACTTTGTCACCCAGCCTCCGGTTGAGAAGACGCCAGCCGTTCCAGTCGTCCTCGGCCATCCCGTCCTCGATGCTAATAATAGGATAGCGCGACACCCATCCGGCGTAATAGTCCACCATCTCCTCGCTGCTTAACGAGACCCCTTCTTTTACCAGAACATATTTGCCATCCCGGTAGAACTCGCTGGAGGCAGGGTCGAGGGCAATAAAGCAGTCTCTGCCCGGTTTGTAGCCGGCTTTTTCAATGGCGACCAGTATCAGTTCAACTGCCTGTTTATTCGAGGCCAGCGAGGGGGCAAAACCGCCCTCATCGCCGACATTGGTATTCATCCCACCGTCCTCAAGCACTTTCTTCAGATTATGGTAAATCTCAGCGCTCATCTGGAGGGCATGTCCGAAGCACCGCGCTCCTGCCGGCATTATCATAAACTCCTGAAAATCGGTGGAGTCGGCAGCGTGCCGGCCGCCGTTCAGAATGTTAAGCATCGGGACGGGAAGAGTATAGCGGTCTGTTTTCCCCAGATAACGGTAGAGTGGTAAATTAAGATGGTTGGCAGAAGCATGGGCCACCGCTAATGACGCTCCCAAAACAGCATTGGCCCCCAGCCTGGACTTATTCGCGGTACCGTCAAGCTCAAGCAGCTTTCGATCGATACCCACCTGATCGGTAACCAGCATGCCGGTTATCGCCGCAGCAATATCCTGATTAACGCCGGTAACTGCCCGCAGCACTCCCAGTCCGTTATACCGGGAGGGATCTTTATCACGCAGCTCTACCGCTTCATACTTACCCGTGCTCGCCCCGGACGGCACCGCCGCCCGCCCGACTACTCCGCTGTCAAGTTTTACCTCGACCTCAAGGGTAGGATTGCCCCTCGAATCGAGAATCTCTCTGGCCATGATACCTGTAATAACAGCCACTTTTCCTTAATCCACCTCGAAACTCGATCTATTCACCGGTCTGCGCCAGCTCCAGGGCCTTCTCGACAGCCTCACCGGGAGTCTTCGCCGGAATAATTGAGCCATCTTCCCGGCCATTTCTGGAGATCACCCATGTGTTCAGACCAACAACAGGTATGCCACTCTGAAGGGCATGCCCTATTTCAGTAAGGGTGCCGTAGCTCCCGCCGATGGCAATCACGGCATGGGCCGACTTGACCACCGCCACATTCCTGGCATATCCGATGCCGGTAACGATGGGAATCTGAACGTAGCGATTAGCTGCTCTACGACTATCTCCGGGAAGAAT
>JAQTTS010000101.1:502-7463 GCA_028710655.1 Dehalococcoidales bacterium | reverse complement strand
AGGGCTTGAGCATCGGTATTCATAACAACGAACTCTACGCCCCGGATTTCCTCCTGTACCATACGGGTTATTGCATTACAGCCGCCACCGCCCAAGCCAATAACCTTAATCTTAGCCGGGTTAGCCACAAAACTTGTCTTTGCCATCTCCTCCTCCTTTCAATACCATTAATTTTCTTTGTCGTCTATTTAACGGAACAGGTTTCTTATTCGGGAGACAAACCGCCGGAAGGGACCCTGTGCTTTCCATATCTGCCTGCCTTCGTGCTTCGCTCCCCAGAGCAACAAGCCAACGCTGGTAGCATGAGCCGGATCACGCAGGACATCGGTAATACCGGTCATACCCATAGGTACGCCAACCCTTACCGGGAGTCGCAGTATATCGCGCCCCAGCACTTCGATGCCGGAAAGGTTGGAACTGCCACCGGTAAGGACCAGCCCGGCAGGAACCAGCGACTCATAATCCGAGCGCGGCATCTCGAGCAGGATAAGCCGCATGATTTCCTCAACCCGGGCTCTGACGATATCGCAGAGGTCCTGATAAGAAACCCCGTGTCCATCAGCCGATATGGCACTGGTAGTCTCGGACTGAGCTTCATATACCGGCATAACACTACCATAGCGCTTCTTCATTTCCTCAGCCACATCAAACGGCAACCCCAGGCCAATAGCAACATCTCTGGTAAGCTGATAACCCGCCACCGGCAGGATAGCAGTATGCCAAATACTACCATCCTTGAAGACAGCGATATCAGTGGTTCCGCCGCCGATATCAGCCAGTATGACGCCCACCTGTTTTTCATCCTCGGTCAGGATAGCTTCGCTACTGGCTAATGGCTCCAGAATCAGGTCATCGATTTCTATGCCAATACCACGAATACACTTCACCAGATTCTGGACGGAGGTTACGGCAGCAGTAATAATATGGGTTTCCACATCCAGCCGGAAGCCATGCATACCCACCGGGTTCTTAATACCTACCTGTCCGTCAACGGCGTAACCCCGGGGAATAACGTGGAGTAGCCTTCTCTCACTGGGTACCTTAATATTCTGAGACTGCGCAAGCACCCTTTTCAGATCATCCCGGCGCACCAGGCGATCGTTACGGGTAATCGCCACCACTCCCCGATTATTCACCGAAGTAACATGACGTCCCGTTACTCCGATATAGGCTGATTCAACCTTGTAACCGCTGGACTGTTCCGCTTTTCTCACCGACTCACGAATCGACTCTCTGGCCTCATTGATGTTAACTACCAGTCCCTTATGCAACCCCTTAGATGGAGTAATACCCACTCCGACAACCCGGATACCACCCCCTGGGTCAACTTCAGAGATAATGGTGCATACCTTAGTAGTACCAACATCAATTGAGGTTAATGTAGCCTTCTTTTTCATCTGTCACCCCCCTTTTTTGCTTTTTTATTGCTGCTATTAATTATCATTTTCACATTGTCCGTCCCCCTTAGCGCGGCGGTAGAGTATCATATGCGGCTTAAGATGCCAGATATGTCATTCGCAGCTTTGCCAGTAACGCCGGCCTCCTCCATCCGTTAGCATTATCCTCGACCAGCCAGCACAACCTTTCCGAAACCTCACGGTATTCACCACCAACCGTAATACACTCGGCAGCCCTCAGCCTGGCGCTGCGGCTACGTGGATTAAGCTGAACTTCCCGGAGGGAAGGAGTAATAACCTTCTTGTTCAATACCCTCAGACGGGCAGTATGTCCGCAAACGCAGGCAGGTATACTGGGCGGACAAATACAGCCCCTTGCCTCCCTCTGCATAAACTGTTTAACAATACGATCCTCAAGAGAGTGATAGCTGATGACGACCAACCGGCCGCCATAGCCAAGAAGGTCAACCGCCTGTCTTAGCGCCGACTCAAGATTCTCAAGTTCATGGTTAACAGCTATACGTAGTGCCTGAAAGGTCTTGGTAGCCGGGTGAATTTTGCCCTTCCGGCCGCCGACAGCCTGCTCTATCATCCGGGCAAGCTCTAAGGTAGTCCTTACAGGACGCTCTTTCACGATACGACGGGCTATGCGATGGCTATAACCTTCCTCACCATAGTTCCTGATGATACGGGCAATCTCAGCCTCGGAGTACCGGTTAACAATATCGTCGACGGTCACCTCCTGATCGGGACTGAAACGCATGTCCAGAGGTGCATCATGCTGGAAACTAAAACCACGGTCCGCACCATCAAGCTGAAGTGAAGAAACCCCGAGGTCAAACAGGATACCGTGCACCGGCTGGAAATCATACTCAAGGCAGATAGCCTGCAATTTTGCGAAGTTAGCATTAATCAAGAGGATTGAATCACGATGGGCCGCGAGTTTGCCACCAGCCACCTTGATCGCTACAGGGTCGGCATCAATACCCAAAAGCTGTCCACCGGGTGCACTTCGTTCCAGGATAGCAGCGGCATGCCCGCCACCTCCCAGAGTACAGTCCACATAACGCCCCCCAGGCTGAACCGCCAGTGCACTAACGACCTCATCAAGCAGGACCGGAGTATGGGTAGGTGTCGACATATTCAAATTCAACAGCGTTTCTCCAGACTTTCTATAATCTGCCAGGCCTGCTCCTGACTGATAGTCTTCTCTTCTTCCCACCGCTCTTTATTCCACAACTCAAAATAATTGTTAGCCCCGGTGATCACTGCCTCACCGGCAATAGCAGCGTGTTCCCGCAGCGGATGGGGTAAAGCTATCCTGCCCTGCCCGTCAACGTTAGTGCTGAAGGCAGTGGCAAAAATAGCACGATTCAACTTCCTTAATTTACTGGGGGTAATTGAACCGGTAGTAAGAGTCCCAGCCAGTTTTTTCCATTCCGATACAGGGTAGGCAACGACGCACTTCTCTAAGCCCGGAGTCAGTACCAGTCCCTCTCTCAGCTCCCTACGGAACTTGGGCGGGATAGGTATCCTACCCTTCTCATCGATCCTATACTCAAACTCTCCGAAAAACATTTCTCCCCTAATCCACCATTCTCTACCACAATTTACCATTATATAACACAGGAATTTGTTCTTGTCAATACCCCCTTTGCTAAATTCCATAAAAAGTTGATTTTTGTTATCTGACCTGGATGTGGTAAAATGAAGTGCTTCGGAACAGTATTATGATCAATACAGGGATTATTACCGTTAGTGATAAAGGCTGGCACGGCCAGCGTCAGGATAAGAGCAGCCAGGTAGTCAAGGACAGCCTTTCGTCACAGGGCTATAACTTCGTCAAGTACGATATTGTTCCCGATGAGGCGGATGTGATTGCCGGCAAGCTTATCGAGTGGGCGGATGAAGGCAGCGTCGACATTATCCTGACTACCGGCGGCACCGGACTGGCACAGCGCGATGTCACTCCGGAAGCAACCCTCTCCGTGGTAGACAAGGTTATCCCCGGCATCACCGAAGCAATGAGAGCCAAAACATTCAAGGTAACACCAGCGGCTATATTAAGCAGAGCTGCGTCCGGCGTTAGAGGAAGATGCCTCATTATTAACCTGCCCGGCAGCCCCAAGGCAGTCAGGGAATGCCTCGGGATAATAATACCGGTTATTCCTCACGCCATAGAGATTATCAAGGGTGAGGTAACTGAGCACAAAGCTCCGGACAGCGAGGCTTAAGCAAGTGCGAATTGATATCTTGACCCTGTTTCCCGGGATGTTCCAGGGACCCTTTAGCGAGAGTATCTTCCAACGGGCGGTTGATAAAAAGCTGGTCACGGTAAATATCCACAACATCCGGGACTATACTCACGATAAACACCGCACCGTTGATGACTATGCCTATGGGGGAGGAATCGGCATGGTAATTAAGGCCGAACCCGTTTTTGAAGCGGTAGAGTCAATTAAATCAGAGATATACCCTGATTCAGACGGCAGCGGGGAGCTACCGGTTATCCTGCTTACACCGCAGGGACGCCTTTTCCACCAGAAAATCGCGGAAGAGCTATCGGGGCACAGTCATCTGATTCTCATCTGCGGACACTACGAGGGAATTGACGAGCGGATACGGGAACACCTGGTTACCGAGGAGATCAGTATCGGCGACTATGTGCTCAGCGGCGGCGAACTGGCAGCGATGGTAGTGACAGACACCGTGGTCAGGCTGTTGCCAGGGGTGCTCGGCTCGGAAGACTCTGCCCGTGATGACTCCCATTCTACCGGACTGCTGGAATACCCGCAATATACCCGGCCCGAAATATACCGGGACTGGCCGGTACCCCAGGTCCTGCTGTCGGGAAACCACGGCCAGATAGCCCGCTGGAGACGTCAACAGGCTATTCTACGCACTCTGGAACGCCGTCCGGACCTGCTGGACAAAGCCAACCTGAGAGTAGAGGAGAGAGCCCTTGTAGAAAAGATGAAGGAATCATAGTTACCTAAGAAGATATAAACCGTAAGGAAAAACTAAAAAGCACGAGAGGTCTTAAGAAATGAATATTGCTGAACTAATCGATGTTAAAGCAAATCCCAACATTCCGACGTTAACCTCGGGCGATACGGTAAAGGTCAGCACGAAGGTCATCGAAGGAGATAAGGAACGCATCCAGGTATTCCAGGGAGTAGTAATCAGGATTCGGCATAGCACCGATGGCGGAAGCTTCACGGTAAGGCGTGTCAGCCATGGCATCGGCGTCGAGCGTACCTTCCTGTTTCAGTCACCTCTTGTGGATAAAGTAGCAGTGGTACAACACGGAAAGGTACGCCGGGCCAAGCTCTATTACCTGCGAGGACGTAGCGGTAAGGCGGCCCGTATCAAGGGGAAGCGAGCAGACAAAGAGCAGAATCAGGAAGAGAGCTAACCCGAGCCAGATCACCGGAGCAAGGGATGGGATATGCCGAGGTTTGTGTCAACTCTCCAGCGGCTCAGCGCAGGACGTTCAGTTACACCATCCCCCCTGAACTGAACATCGAGATCGGCCAGGCGGTATGGGTTCCTTTCGGCAGCAATTTGCTTCAGGGCATCGTCCTGGAGCTAACCGATTATCCTGCCGTCGCAGAGACCCGGGAAATAGCCGGCGTCATCGAGGACACCCCGCTGCTGTCCCCACCCCAGATATCTCTGGCCCGATGGATAAGCGGGTATTACCTATCTCCCCTCTTCGAGGCAATATCCCTAATGCTGCCACCGGGCTTTAAGCGCAAAGCACTTACCTCCATCTCCACCACGCCAGCCGTCGAGAAAGACTATGCCGCTTCGGAGCTAACCGAAGAGCAGAAACACCTGCTTGATCTAGTTCGGAGTAAGGGTAAGATTGACTCCAGGGAGATAGAAAAAGGGCTGGGCATCCGGAAAGCTAGACTGATCGTCTCCCAACTGGTCAACCATGGACTGCTAACCAGGAGCCACCAACTGGAAAAGGTCAAGGTTAGACCACGAAAGGTCCGCCATCTGCACCTGTTAGTTACTCCCGGTGAAGCCATCAGGGTAGCAACCCGACTACGTCAGGAAACGAGGGCGGAACAGCAGGCGCGGCTCCTCGAATTTCTCTCTGGAATGTCCCGGCCAGTATCCCTCGCTGAAGTAAAAAAGGGGTGTAACTACTCGAGTTCAGCGATCCGGGCCTTAATCGAAAAGGGCCTTGCCGAGTTCCAGGAAGTTGAAGTAAGACGGGAAGCCTTACAATACCACGACGCTACTCTTTCACAGCCACTACTCCTCACCAATCACCAGGAATCAGCTCTGGCAGCCATCAGAGCAAGCCTGCTCACAAAGACAGGGAACCGTCCCCTAAGGGATGTTTTTCTGCTCCACGGGGTTACCGGAAGCGGCAAGACCGAGGTCTACATGCAAGCCCTTGCCGAGGCGGTGAAACAGGGCAAGCGTGGCATTGTTCTGGTTCCTGAGATTGCGCTTACTCCCCAAACCATAGAACGTTTCGTCTCCCGTTTTCCTTACCGGGTGGCCGTACTCCACAGCAGGCTTTCCCTGGGCGAACAGTTTGACGAATGGCACCAGATAAGAAACGGACGGGCCGATGTGGTTATCGGCTCGCGAAGCGCTATTTTCGCTCCTCAACCCGACCTGGGGCTGATCATCATTGATGAAGAGCACGAGTGGACCTACAAACAGCACGATACAACGCCCCGCTACCGGGCTCGTGATGTAGCGATAAAGCTGGCTGAGTTGACCGGAGCCGTGGTTGTCCTGGGCACTGCCACTCCGGATGTCGAGACCTTCTACCGAACCCAAAAAGGGGACTATCGGCTGCTCCGGATGCCCGAGCGGGTTGTCCCCCAGCAGGGCTCCCCGCTACCGGATGCGGAAGTAGTGGACCTGAGAAGCGAGCTTAAGTCGGGAAACCGGAGTATCTTCAGCCGCTCCCTGTCCCGGGATGTATCCAAGGCTGTCGCCGGTCAGGAGCAGGTTATCCTGTTCCTTAACCGGAGGGGAGGGTCCACTTTTGTCCAATGCCGTAACTGCGGCCTGGTGCTCTGCTGCCGGCGATGTGCGGTTACCCTCACCTATCACTTCAGCGAAGATGCTTTGGTCTGCCACCAGTGCAACTACAGGGAACCTGTCCCCCATATTTGTCCCCGGTGCTCAAGCCACCTGATCAAATTCCTGGGTGCCGGCACCGAGAAACTGGAACAGGAAGCCAGCCTCAGCTTTCCCCGGGCCAGATTGCTACGCTGGGACCGTGATACCACCAGGGAAAAAGCATCCCACCACAAGATACTGGACTGCTTCCGCAGCCACGGTGCCGATATCCTGATCGGTACTCAGATGATTGCCAAGGGGTTACACCTCCCCCTGGTCACACTGGTCGGGATAGTTAATGCAGACCTCAGTCTGAACCTGCCCGACTTCCGCGCCGGGGAAAGAACCTTTCAACTGCTTTCCCAGGTGATGGGAAGAGCCGGACGGGGCGCTTCAGGTGGGAAGGTTATCATTCAGACCTACTGCCCCGAACACTACGCTATTCAAGCGGCAGCCAGGCACGATTATGA
>JAQTTS010000101.1:0-492 GCA_028710655.1 Dehalococcoidales bacterium | reverse complement strand
ATTACCGGCGTCGGCTCCGTAACCCCCCCTTCACCCGGCTGGCCCGTCTTACCTACAGCCACACTAACGACACCTTCTGCCAGCGGGAGGCAGAAAGAATGAAGCAGCGGCTAACCGACGAAATAGAGACAAAAGGGATAGATAATATCGACCTGATCGGACCGGCCCCGGCATTTCTCCACAGATTACGGGGTAGATTCCGCTGGCAGCTTATAATTCGCGGTGCCGAACCGTCTATCTTCCTTGCCGAAATACCGCTACCGAAGGGCTGGGCAATAGATATCGACCCGGTAGGGCTTGCCTGAAGCCGACAGAATACTGCTGCTTCGCCTTGCAAAGGGGGGGATTGTATAGTATAGTTTATCCTTAGATACATAAGAGAAACAGGAAAGGCTGGGGGCTTACCTACTTATATCAAGAATGAAGTTGCTAGCGGAGATAGAAAGCATTGATAGCGAGAAGAACACTGCCAGAAAAGCTCCCGGAGGCTTT
>JAQTTS010000100.1 GCA_028710655.1 Dehalococcoidales bacterium | reverse complement strand
CCTCGATAGTTACGTCATCCGGCAGTCGGCTGTCCAGCATGGACTTCTGGAGCGGCACGCTCGAAGAAGCCCAGGTTAACGCTGCCGGCGTTACCGTAGCCCTGCCCGGCGTGACGGTAAACGGCATACCCACCGGCGCCACGGTGCTGAGGGCGATCGCCATGTTCAAGTTCCGGATGGTCGAGAACACCAATGCCGCCGCCAACAAGCTGTACGGCGGGACGGTGGCCGACACCAGCCAGGTCATACAGGTCAGGGATGACACTCCCGGAGCCTGGATGGATGCGGTGAGCTTTGTTGACGACCAGTTTGGCCTGGATGCCGAGACGAGAGAGGGCGGCGACGTCTGCATAGGGAGCATCGATATCTCGAGTATCGTGGACGTAAATGATGGCTACGAGTTCCGGTGGCTGCTCGGCAGGGCGGACCTGGACTTCATCAACTTCAACGATGTCCAGGTTGGTATCCGCGTTTGGTATTCAGTGCCGCCGGTATAAACAGAGTGAAAACTGATGACGATTCACACGGTTGCGACAATAAACAGCACGCCAGCTCTCTCGGCAGAGGGAGGCGGGCGCGACATCGTTGTGGCCAGCGACGGCAGGCTCTGGGTGGCGTATTCCAAAAAACCCGCCGGGCTGAGCTACCTGCAAATCCACGTGGCCTACAGCGATGATAACGGCCAGACGTGGACGGAAGAACGGGTTACCTTCGGCTACGACAACAAGCACCACTTCTTCCCGGCAATCGCCATAGACTCCTTTGAGAACCTGCACCTGGTCTATACATCGAGCGGACGGGCGCCGTTTGCCACCAGGTGGGGCACCTTCTACCGGGAGCGCACCATCGGCGGTTGGCAGGCCGAGGAGACGATAGCCCTGCTCGACGTAGCCAACCCCGGCCAGGACTATCCCACGATAGCCGTCGGCGTGGCTGATGTGCCACACGTGGTCTGGGCCGGGCTGGGATGGGGCGCTAACCCAACCATCAAGAATATCCAGTACCGGGCCAAGATCGGCGGTACGTGGGGCGCTGTCGAGCAGGTTACCGACAAGGCCAGCCCCCAGGACATCCCATCGATAGCGATTGACTCGTTTGGCGCCGTCCACGTTTCCTGGACGGGGCGGGGCTGGGGAATCAACACCGGGATCAACCAGGTCTGCTATGGGCACGGTCCCGCTGCCTGGATAACCGAAAACGTGACCGATCATCCCCACTCCCACTCCATGTCCCGTATCGCGCTGGACTCAGGGGATAATCCACACATTGCCTACTATGACAGCGGCGATGACGCCATCTTTTACAGCAAGCGGACCGGGGTTATGTGGGGCACGCCAGAGCAGGTCTCCCACGTGGGCGCCGCACTGTATGGTGGATATTGCTCTATCGCCCTGGATACAAGTGACAACATTCATATCGTCTGGCCGGGCTACGGGCAGGGACTTGGCAACGATTTCTCGAACTACTGGTACCGGAAGAAGGCGGGAGCCTGGCTCGTCCCCATGTACATCACCAACCAGGACCTGAACGACCAGTGGTGCGCCTCGCTGCTCTGGGCCAGCTACCCGGAGATAGGCGGTGTCAAGACCAACGTCCTGCCCGATCTCCAGAAGCTGGTGTGGGAGGACATGTCGGCGGCGATCCTGTTCTCCGAGACGCCTACCTATCCAACAGAACGGGAAAACATAAAGGTCGCCAATATCGCCAATAGGCTCATGGCGGACGGAGCCATATAAACGGAGGCAAACGATGAGATACGCGGTGATTTCTAAGGGACTGACCCTGGAGCAGCTAGAATCCGAAGCAAAAAAGGCCGGAGCCACGGACATCAAGAGGACCCGGCTTATCAGCCAGGTGTTCTGCGCGCTCGATGAAGCGCAAGCGGCGAAGCTGACAGAAGTACCCGGCCTGGCGGTCAAACCCCTGAAGGAATACAGGGCCGACCAGGTTATGACGGAGCTTCCATCGGTAGAAACCATCTCCGATGTATTCTACATGCTGCGCTCCTATTTCGCTCCCCCGCTCACCGGCACCGGGCTTACCGTAGCCGTACTGGACACGGGCGTGAGGAAGACTCACGAAAGCCTGAGAAATAAGGTTATCTACGAGGCTAACTTCACCGACTCGCCTGCGGCGGATGATGTCTTCGGGCATGGTACACAGGTAGCCTTTATTGTCGCCGGGGGCATGCACGCTCTGGGTGAGAAAGCCGGCGTATCGCCCGGCGCATCCATAATCAACATCAAGGTCATCAATGACGAAGGACTGGGCAACGACCAGGACATCGTGTTGGGCATCGACCGGGTGTGCGAACTGGCGGAGGCCGCCAGGAAGAAGGGTCTATGGCCAACCGATGAAGCCTACCCTAATGTCATAAATCTTTCCCTGGGCGGCGAGGACGACGGTGACCCCGACAATCCAGTCAGGGCAGCCTGCCGCCAGGCCAGTATCGAATATGGACTGGACGTTGTCGCCGCGGCTGGCAACTCCGGCCCGAAGATGACAACCGTTATGCTCCCCGCCTGCGACCCTGAAGTAACGGCAGTCGGAGCGATTGAGAGCACCGGTGAGCTGGCCGTCTGGGAGAAGTCATCCCGCGGACCCACGGTGCAAGGTGAGACCAAGCCGGACTTCGTCATCTGGGGCACCAACCTGGAGATGGCGAGTAACAAGGCTGACAGTGAGTATGTGACCAAGTCAGGCACCAGCTTTGCAGCTCCCATGCTCGCCGGGCTTACCGGTTTGCTGTGGGAGAGCGGGCGTGGGGCATACGGTGAAGCATGGCAGTTCCGCTGGAAGGAAGCCCGCCAGTTTGCGCCGTACTTCTCCACCAAACCGCAGAGTGCGCCAGTAAACAAGGACAACAATTACGGCTTCGGACTGCCGGCGATGGGCACGATGCTCGGACAGGTCGCCCGGTCAAACGCCGCTGCCCCGCAGGGCACCGAGACGTTTCCCGCGTTCATGATGCTAGCGATGATGGCAAAAATAATGGGAGGCCTCTAAATGATAGACAGAGAACTGGTGAAGTCGCTGGTAGCCCTGGGAGGCGTGCCGCTGATCCTGGGGCTGGTTCAGCTTCTGAAGCCCTTTATTTCGGATACCCGCTACTACCCGCTGCTGGCAGTAGCTTTCGGGTTGGTCATCAACCTTGTCGCCGGCTGGACGCTGGGAGCGGGTGCCCCGTCCGACTGGGTCGCCGCCATATTCAACGGGGTTACCGCCGGGCTGGCGGCCAGCGGGCTCTACTCGACCGGATCCACCCTGAGAGAAGGAGAAGCAGCAGACAAGGATAACCGCTCAAATGAAGGAGACAGTAATGAAGTTGACTAGAAACCTGGCGATAGCCCTGGAAACGGTCGGGTGCTGCATCACCCTGGCTGGCGTGGTCACCGAGTGGGCGACGCACGCCGATTATGGCTACGTCGTTATCACCGGCGGAGCACTGATCGTCACCTTCGGCGGCATGATATTCGCCAAGTGTGTCAAGGGCAACTGGAAAGATGATGACAGGGACAAGAAATAGAGAGATGTCTGAATGGCACAGTATGCGCAAATAATCGAGATAGTCGCCCCTGCTGAGGCCGTATCCGGGGAAAGGGTTGAGATCACGGTCAGGGTGAAGAACCTTTACTCCGCTCCAATCGGCGTTATGGTAGGCGGTTCGTTGGAGTACGGCATAACGCCCTGGCCGGGCATTTCCTTCCCGGAAAATAACGGCAATGTCGACGGCGGGGCGATACAGTCCTTCAGCGGCTATTTCTACATGCCGGACAGGGCGATAACTATCCATGCCTACAGCTACTGGTACGGCGCGGACGACTACTGGTATTTCGATGACGAGAAGACAAAGTATGTTTCTCTGGCTACCCTGGCGCCGCAGGTGAGCGAGTTCCGGATAGCCGATTTCTACAAAGTCTGAGGAGGATGACCATGACTATGAAAACACTGGAATTGGGACTCAAGGCTATTCGAGTGCTGCAGGATGACTCCGACCCACCGGAGGAAGCCCTGCTTGTACCCGGATGGTACGTTGACCCGCAGACAGGGCAGCGCATCTATTATGATCCCGGTTCTGCCAAATTCTATACGCTGGCTGGCGGGGTCTACATCCCGCTGGGCTATATGAACCCGGCGCCGAAGCAGGTGGCTGTAGCCCCCGGCGACCGGCTCAAGGTGACCATATCTTTCAAGTACACCGGGCCGGCGATCACCGGTGTTACGGGATATTACTGCCTGGGAGTCAACGGGCTTTTCGGATTTGACGAGAAGCTGGTGCAGAGGACCACCTTCAATATTCCCCAGGTGACCTCGCCGCCGTCAGTTCCCAACGTCAGTGATTACTACACGTTCACCATTCCGACCGGTATCGGCACCAACTGGGACGACATCTACGTCAAGATTTTCGGCGGCAGTCCCAGCATCGCCGGGGAAGCCACCACTCCATACCTGTTTGGCTATGAGAATGCCCTGACCATCGCCGGCGTCCAGCCGAGTATCACTGAGTTCAAAATCGCCGATTTCGTCAAGGTTTAAGGAGGAGAGGTTAGTGCTTGATATAGTCCTTGCGCCGATGGCACTTGAGCCGAAAACCTTCACAGTCGGGCAGAAGGTCCGGGTGACTGTTTCTTTCAAGTACGTCGTCGGAGTAAATACCACGTTGAAGCTGCTGGCGGGGCCGTACTACACTAACATCCTCGGCAAGCACCTGGTCAGCTCCTGCGTGGGGCAGGAGGATATTGAACTGCCCGCGTCATCCACGCCGGCGGACGGAACCGGGACGGTGGACTTCATCCTCATTGCCGAGTCCCTGGGCGGTATCGACAACGGGACCTATGGTCTGAGGGTATGGATTGAAGATACCAACGCCGTGGCCGAGCAGGACAACGTTCTCATTGTCTCGGGCAATACGGCCGGCGGGGATATGTTCACGTCAATGATGCCCATGCTGATGATGCTCATGATGATGGGAATGATTATGCCGATGACTCAGCAAATGGGTGAGGGAGCCGAGGAATAGTGAAAGCCTACCTGGAGCCGGATGAAATCGAAAGGCTGGAGCAAGCCGCGGAGTACCTTCGGGACAGGCTGCTTATCCGCCTGCTCTTTCACCTCGGCTGCCGCGTGTCCGAGGCGCTGGGTATCAAGGCAGGCGACATCGACTTCAAGCAGGGACTGGTAACCATCCAGCACCTGAAACAGCGCATTAAGCTGTCCTGTCCGGAGTGCAATGCCAGGCTGGGGAAAGCACATAAGTTTTGCCCAGTCTGCGGGGGCAAGGTAGAGAAGGCGGTAGCCGATGAAAAAGAGCACCGCAAGTTCCGTGTCCTGCCACTGGATGGGGAAACCTTGAAGATGCTGAAAGAGTACCTGGGACGGGGCGGCGCGAATGCCAGGACAAAGCTGATATTTGATTTGAGCCGTCACCGGGCCTGGCAGATAGTCAAGGAATGCGCCGTAAAAGCCCGGCTCCCGCGACTGGTCAACTCCGAAAGCGGTAAGGCGCACAATGTCAGTCCTCACCGGCTGAGGGATGCCTTTGCCGTCATGGCAGTGAAGCAAAACGATTCGGGAGACGGCATCAGGCTGCTGCAGGAGCATTTGGGGCATCAGAGTATTACCACCACAATGCGGTACCGCAAGGTTTCCGGCGAAGAGCAGAAGGAATGGTACCAGAAGCTGTGGCAAGGAGAGAAGGAAAGTGGGTAAGTATGCGAATCATGAAGAGTTCGGGGTCAACGCACCGATCAACTACCGTGAAGACACCACCAGCGAGTCTTTTCTCAATGGGATGTCGGCGATAACGCCACCCGGTATGAAACCAAAGGTCAGCCGCGGCAAGAAGTTTGAAGAGAAGACCGACTTCAAGGCATCGGCGAGATGGCACCGTAACTTCGACCTGGCCATGTTCGGCGGCTCCGATATCGGCACAGCAGACTTCGAGTCCAGGCAGATGGGGTTGGAGGGTAAGATTAACGGCGTGAAACGAATACCGGGGAGGCCGTAATGGCAGGACAAGCAGTTGTAAGAATTAAGGATAAAGAATGGCTTGTCAGCCTGGCTGTCACTCCCTGGGAGTTGGAGCAGGGGCTGGGCGGATTGCCGGAATTGCCTATGGGAACCGGCATGCTCTTTGATTTAGGCGTTGAGCAGACCATCCATGTGACCACCGTGCCCATGCTTTTCCCCCTCGATATCGCGTTTCTGTCGGAAGAGCTGACAGTCACCGAAGTCTATCGCAATATTGAACCCGGCTACCTGGTTACCGGCACACAGCCCGCCCGTTACTTCATCGAGGTCAATGCCGGCGAGCTTGAGGGTATAGCGCCGGGTGACACAGCTTCCGTGGAGTTCTTACCTTTCGAAGAAGTGCCGGTGGCTCCTGACTGGATTCCGATGATGTTCGGCCTGACGGGTTTCCTGTTACTGGGAACCATTACGGTGAACATTGCCAGGGACTTCACCGGCAAAGCTTTAGAAGAGCCGAAAGAGAAGCCGGCCCTTCTGCCTCAGGCACAGCCCCGAAATCTGCCGCAGACCGCTAAGAAGCCGACCAGAGATGAAGTCAAGGTAGACGCCTGGCAGGAGAGGGACCGGTTGGGAATATGGCTCACTGACAGGCGTACCGACAAAGTGATCGCCGAGTGGTGGGACGAGGACGCCAGGGAGATGTTCGAGCAGGGTTGGTTCAAGCCGGGTGTCCCCCAGCATGCCAATGAAAAGCCGTCCAGAGCGTTTGTAGATAGCGTTCTCGACTATGCCGAAAGTGTAGGAATGTTAGCTGGCGGTAAATACGTGGTGCAGACCGGCACCTGCTACGCCGACGCCTGGAGATTTCTAATCAAGGAAGAAGAAGGTACACTCGTTCACGGCACGGTCTTTAGCAGCGGCCGCCGCATGGGACACGCCTGGGTGGAGACTCTCACCGGCTGGACATGGGAGCCGCAGACCGGCAGGTATTTCACAAATCTTGGATTCAGGGACGCCTTCGCTCCGGATGGAGAGATTCGTTATACCGCCGAGCAAGCCGCCATCATGGCGGCACGCGCTAAACATCTCGGTCCTTGGACAAAGGAGGAAAGGCAACGCTATTTGAAGGAGAAATCTCCGGCGGCAATCCCGCAGCCGCACTCTCCGAAGTCGAAGGATAAGCTTGAGTTCCTTCCCGACAGCCCGGAGTATCTGGCTTACACCATCGATGACATCGGGTACCGGGACAGGATCGACTCGGCTTTCGTTAACGCCATCGCCAGGGCGAGGGAGAAACGGTCATGACCGTGATTGCAGCACCCCCGAAAGTCCTGACTATGGACGAATACGAAGCCGAATGGAAGCCCCAGGGATGGCAGATTATCATCATCGGACCTACCTCCACCTGGCGGCAGGAATGGGGAGAGTGGGAAGCAATCAGAGACATCGTCCAGAATGCCCTTGATGAGTGCGAGTATTACACGTTTGGCTATGACGATG